>NZ_JAOCHX010000003.1:0-135968 GCF_029843245.1 Empedobacter sp. GD03739
TTAATCTATAATATTCTATATTATCAAATTCAAAATAATTCTTATGATTATTTGATGTACATCCAAAATTAAAAATAAGTACTAATAAGATTAAAATACTTTTATTCATATTAAAAATTTTAAATTTAACTATAAATATAAAACAAAAAAAGCCCAAGAAAATAAATTCTTGAGCTTTGTTGTACCTCAGGCGGGACTTGAACCCGCACGTCCTAATGGACACAGGATTTTAAGTCCTGCGTGTC
This sequence comes from Empedobacter sp. GD03739, assembly GCF_029843245.1. Taxonomy (NCBI): domain Bacteria; kingdom Pseudomonadati; phylum Bacteroidota; class Flavobacteriia; order Flavobacteriales; family Weeksellaceae; genus Empedobacter; species Empedobacter sp. GD03739. The sequence goes on from NZ_JAOCHX010000003.1 coordinate 246, forward strand.
TACCAATTCCACCACCAAGGCATCCACTTCTAAGAAAGAAGTTGAGCGGGAAACGAGACTCGAACTCGCAACATTCAGCTTGGAAGGCTGACGCTCTACCAATTGAGCTATTCCCGCGATTGTGAGTGCAAATATAGAACAGCTTTTTGAATTACAAAACTTTTAGGAAACATTTTTTTCATAATTATTTTACATCAAAAGCTAAGTTTCTCATCATAATATTTTTAAGCACTAAAATAATTTTACTTTTCTTCGATTAAATTATTTTGAACATAGAAAATTCATCTTAAATAATTGCATTTTTCCAGATTTCAAGCAATCGTTCGTAAGAAAATTGAGCATTTGCTGGACTTGTACTTGGCAAAGAAATATACTCTATGGATGTTTTTTTATCAAAATATTTCCAAAATAATTGCTCTGCTTTCTTTCCATTGAAAATTATTTTATCAATTGTAGGATATTCATTCAACAATTCATCAATCTGATTTGGCAAAACATTTTTCATATCCACATCCATGCTTCCTTTTCGTTCAGCAGAATGTGCAACATCCCAAAGCGCAAACTTATTCTGTAAAATAAGTTGTTTTCTTATTTCATAATCTTCTGAAAATTCTGTCTCAAAAATCTCAAACATCATTTTCCAAAATCGATTACGCGGATGTCCATAATATTGATTGACTTCTAACGATAAATCACCAGGTAAAGAGCCAAGAATTAATGTTTTTGGTAGTTCTGATATAATTGCAGCAAATGATTGTTTATGCATTTTGTTTTATTCTAAAAATATAATGTACAAAAAAAGTGCTACAGTTTGTAGCACTTTTTTTTCTATTTCTATCATTAGATAATTTGTTCAGAAACCTCCTCCCACTCTAACATTTTTTTGTCTAAATCATTTTTCAGATTCGAGTATTTATCTAATTCTTGTTGCGTTTGCGAACCTGCATGCAACTTATTTTCTAAATCGGCAATCTTCGTCTCTAAATCAGAAATCTCCGTTTCTATTCTTGACAATCTATTTTTAAGACGTTTTTGCTCTTTCTCTTCCTCAAAAGATAAAACTCTTTTCGCTTGTTCTATTTTAACCTCAATCGGTTTCTCTTCTTTTCGTGCAGCCAAACTATTTCCTTTCTCCACTTCACGGAAACTTCCCGCTTTTATTTGCGCCAAATAATCATCAATTCCAGAAAGATATTCTTTCACTTGACCATTACGGAAATCGAACACTTTATCTACTAAACCTTCTAAAAATTCACGGTCATGAGATACTAAAATCAAAGTTCCAGAATATTTTTGTAAAGCTTTTTTCAACAATTCTTTTGATACAATATCCAAGTGGTTCGTTGGCTCATCCATGATTAATACATTGAATGGACGTAACAATAATTTACACAACGCCAAACGATTTCGCTCACCTCCCGAAAGAACCGAAACTTTTTTCTCAACAGCATCACCACCAAACATAAATGCACCTAAATAATCGCGAACATGTTTACGAGTTTCTTCTGTTGCAGAATTTTCCGCTTCTTCTAAAACCGTTAATTTATCATTCAAAACATGTGCTTGATTTTGAGCAAAATATCCGATTTCTACATTATGTCCATGTTTTATTTTACCTGAATGCTCTTGTTCGTTGATAATCGCACGTGATAAAGTCGTTTTTCCTTGACCATTTTGACCAACAAACGCTACTTTCTCTCCACGATTTACATAAAACGAAACATGATCAAAAACTTGATGATCGCCAAAAGCAACTCCAACATCATCTAATTCGAAAATAATTTTACCTGGCTGAACAGCGTCCACAAAACGGATATTCATCTTCGTCACATCATCATTTTCAATTTCGATGCGTTCTATTTTATCTAATTTTTTGATTAATGATTGCGCCATCGAAGCTTTGTTCGCTTTTGCACGGAATTTGGAAATCAAATCTTCCGTGTGCTTAATCATTTGCTCTTGATTCTTCTGTGCTTGCTCTAATTTTTCGCGACGATCTTCACGCAATTCTAAATAACGCGTATAATTCGCTTTAAAATCAGAAATGTGGCGATTTGCAATTTCGATTGTACGATTAGTTACGTTATCCAAAAATTGACGGTCGTGCGAAACCAACACAACAGCTCCAGGATAATCTTTCAAGAAATCTTCTAACCAAACAATCGAATCGATATCCAAATGGTTGGTAGGCTCATCTAAAAGCATTACATCATGTTTTTGCAACAATAGTTTTGCCAATTCAATTCGCATTCTCCAACCTCCAGAAAATTCTTCTGTTGGGCGATGAAAATCTGAATTTTTGAATCCTAAACCAATTAAAATTTGTTCGATTTCAGCATCTTTTGTGTAACCACCTAAAAGTCCGAAACGTTCTGTTAAATGAGAAATATCTTCAATTAATTTTCCATATTCGTCCGATTCGTAATCTGTTCTTTCAGCTAATTCTTTGTTTACAAAATCAATACGTTCTTGAATTTCAACCAATTGCTCAAAAGCAGAATCCGCTTCTTGCCAAACCGTTCTTCCTTGTACAAAATCAATATCTTGCGATAAATATCCGATTGTAACGTCGCCTTCGTAAACAACTTCACCTTCTGAAGATTGCTGACTTTTGGCTAAAATTTTAAGCAAAGTAGATTTTCCTGCTCCATTTTTCCCTACCAAACCAACACGGTTTCCTTTGTTGATGCGGAACGAAACGTTTTCGAATAAATATCTACCCGCAAAATAAACTCCTAAATTTTGTACTAATAACATTTTGCAAAAATACAATGTTTTTTGTTAGATGAAAACTTATCTCAAAACTATAAGTAGTATATTGTGAAAGTGTTTTAAAAATAACAATCACCTTTCAATTAATGATTATGAGTAAAATTATTATTGTTCCTATTAATAAAGAAGCTGAATTAAAATTAGATTATGATACAGCTTCTCCAAACGAATTAATCGAAATTAGGTTAAATGAATCAGAATTTAATATTTTATGGAAGAAAGGTGTTTTTGATTTAATTAATCAAACTTGTAATTCAATAATTGACGATTATGAAGACGAAAAAATTAATAATTTAGTTTTAATTGAAAACACTTATAATCAATTGAAGAAAACATATCCTGAATGCGAAAATATTATTAATATATTTCATAAAGCATTAGAACTTAAAACAAGTATTCATTTCTATTTTTAACAATATTTAAAATCACTTATGAAGATAATATTTGATGGCTGGAATGAAGGATTTCAAAAAGTCACTTTAACACATCTACAAATTGACTTACTAAAAATATCATTAAAAGTTGCTAAAAGTAATGTTGACAAATTATTAGATGGACATTCAATAACAATTGATGTTAACGATGAACAATTAGCTTTAACTTTTATAAAAGAAGCTAAAAATATTAATGCTAATTGTAGAATTTTGCATTGATTTTTTTTAAGGTTTTAAACGATAACTCAAAAAATACAATACAAAACTGATTAAAATCGAAAAAGTTGCTGGCACAAAATAAGCCAATGCGAGATTTTTGGTTGCAATAAAATTAATTGGAAGATTGATTAATCTGAATTGAAAAACTAAAAAACACAACACTACTATAATTACAGACATTTTCCAATCGTAATTGCGTTTATGGTTGATAACTGAACATAAAATATATGCCAAAACAATACCTACAAAACTCAAAATTGTTTTCATTGTAGCTAAATGTTTCAGTTTTTCGCTGATTCCGAATTCGTCACTTTTTCTAACCAAAAAGGCAAAATTATCTTTTCCCATTGAATGAATTAATTCAATCAAATCTAATTCAACCAAAACGTAAAATTGTTGAATTCCTAAAAATAACAAAACGCTTGCTACAAGTTGAATTGCAAATATTTTTATGTCAAAATTTTTCATTCAAAATAGGTTTAAAATCGATCATAGAAACGTGCAATATTCGCTTCTTTATCAATAGGTTGATTATTTTCTAAAAAATCGTACAAATCATCCACCATCACAGGGGCCAACATTGTTCCGCGCGTTCCCATTCCATTCAAACAAATCAATTGTTGATACGTTGGATGCGCTCCAATAATCGGACGACGATCGACAACAGTTGGACGAATTGACGCATGTTGTTCCACAACTTCAAAATCATCTTTAAAAAAATTCTGAACACCTTCAACCAAATATTGTTTTGCATCCTCAGTATTTTTATAATTCACATAATCGCGATCGTAAGTTGCGCCTACAAAATATTGATTATTTTCTAAAGGCATCAAAAATTCTTTTCCTTTTACCACAGCTTCGGGTAAATTGGCTTCAGTTTTTATCTTTAAAACTTCGCCTTTTACACCAATTACAGGTAAATTTTTGAAATATGGATTGCTCAAAATATTATAACCTTCAGCAAAAATTATTTTAGTTGCTTCTATATTTTTATAGCTCGTTTGATTATCATCTAATTTTAATTCTTCGAAATCAAAAGTCTCATCAAGGAACAAATCATTTTCGACTAAATAATCTTTAAAATCAGCCAAAAGATTTGTCAAATCAACACGACCAGTATGCAAAACTTCGCCGGAACCAATCGGAGAATTGATTGAAGAAAAATCATTCAATTGTTCTGTATCTGTTGCTAAATAATCAATCAAATCTGGATGAGTTATCGCTTTTTTCAGCCACGTTTTTTTCTCTTGTTCGTCATTAAAAATTCTATAAACAGGAAAATTGTAGATATATTTTTTGTTTAATAATTGTTCAAAATCACCAAAAACTTCGCGCAATCTTTCGATTTGTTTTGTTGCATTCCAAACAATTGAAAATCGTTTTAGCACTACAGGATTAAAAATTCCAGCAGCAATCGCCGATGCTTTGTGAAAATGATTATCAATCACCACAAAAGATTTCTTTTCCTTCAACAATTTCATCGCCATACAACTCCCTGCAACACCTTGACCAACGATGATATATTCTACTTTTTTCAATTTCTAAAATTTGCTTACAAAGGTAAATAATGTTTCGGTTTTACTTATCTTTATTCTTAAAATCAACCATTTTATGCAAATATTCTATACCATAATTTCTTGCCTCATTATCCTTTCAGTCATTATTCCTTTCATCAAACATACACATTGGACGGTTAGAGTTTTTGATTATCCACGATTTCAGAAATTTGTTTTGGTAATTGCTACTTGTATTTTATTCATTGTTGTGCCTAAAACTTCAATTACAATAAGTTTATTTATTTGTTTAATTTTTACTGCGATTTATTTGCTTTGGGTCATTATTCCTTATTCTCCATTTGGTAAAAAAATGATTGAACAAGTATCCTTAAAACCAAATGAAAAACCGCTTGATTTACTTGTTTATAATGTTTTGCAAGACAATACGAAATATCAAAATTTGGTTGAATTAATTAAGAAAAGAAATCCTTATATCGTTTTTTTATTAGAAACGAACAACGAATGGATGGAACAAATAAAAGAAGCTACAAACGATTTTGAGTACAAAATAGAAGTTCCGTTAGAAAATACTTATGGATTATTGTTTTACTCTAAATTACCTATAAAATACCAAAAAATTAATTATTTAATCAGCACAGAAATCCCTTCAATTATTGCTGATATCGAATATAATAATCAAATTGTGCGTTTGTATGGTTTACATCCAACTCCGCCAGTTCCGCAAGAAAATGAAGAAAGTGCTGAACGCGATGCTGAGATTTTGATTATAGGAAAACAAGCGAAAGAATATAGAAAAGCGTGCATTGTTTTTGGAGATTTGAATGATGTTGCGTGGAGCAGAACAACACGTTTATTTTTGAAAACTTCGCAACTTTTAGATCCTCGTCGTGGTCGTGGAATGTTCAATACTTTTCATGCGCATCATTGGTTCTTACGTTGGCCTTTGGATCATTATTTTTTGAGTTCTCAATTTCGATTAATTGATATGATACGAGAACCAAATATTGGCTCAGATCATTTTCCTATCAGTATTCAAGTTGTTTTACGTAGTGATGATGATTCGGGAGAAATGAAATTGGACCATGAAGAAAAGGCAGAAGTTGAAGAAAAAATAGAGGAAGGAATTGAAAAAGGAGATGCGAATTAGATTTTAGATTTTAGATTTTAGATTTTAGATTTTAGATTTTAGATTTTAGATTTTAGAAAGTTAAATTCTTATAAATACATAAACAATAAAATCCAGTCGATGACTGGATTTTTTCTATTTTAATTCTATCATAACCATTCCAAATAATTCGCCTCTTCTTCCGTAAAGAGCTTCGATTGTTTTATCTTTTTTATACTCAAAAGATTTTAATTGACCTACAGAAATATCATTCAAATCTTTCAATTTCATCGATTCAAATTTACCTGAGTTTCTTTTTACTTGTACACTAAGCTCATCAGTGTTTATCAATAGTTTCTCTCCTTCAAAAGTATTTAATGAATTAATGTAAATACTCTCTACAAACTCTTTTAAAGTTTTTCTATCTGAGCTTTTGTCTAATTTAGTTGTTGATTTTTTAATAGAATTAGAAAGAGTTTTTGCTTGTCCAAAACTATTAATTGAAACAAATAGTGTTGTAGTAAAATAATACTTTTCATCATTATGTTTTTAATCGACCTAATTTAAATAAAAAAAACTCCAATCAAATGATTGGAGTTTTTTTATTGTATTCTGATTAGTAATTCCACATATCAGCTTCTGACTGAATAATAGAATTTCTAATTTTATGATGTTCTTCTAATTGACCTTTCGCATCATTTGGAATGTAATCATCAATCATTTTCGTTCCATACATTGTTTGAGCTTTATAAATAACAGAACTAAATCTGCGTGCATTTAACATCTCATCGTATGTAATTGCCGAATTTGAATTACTTGGATTAAATACTGTTGCATTCACCAAAACATTACGAGCATCAGGATACCAAATCCAAAATAAATCTACGTAAGCTCCGTCAGCAAATTCTGTTCCTAACGATTGCGCATCAGGCCCCATAATTGCTAAACCTAACAAACGATATTTTAATTCTCCTAAACGACGGTCGATATACCAAAGACCTTTCGTTTTTACCATTTTGATATCGTCAGATTTAATTTTATAATTAAAAATAGCAGCTTCGTCAGGAGTTTCTCCAGCAGCTTTCATATCGTAGTAATACTGCTGTGTATCTTTCTTCTCATTACGAGCCATAATTTGCTCATAACTCATTTTAGTTTGAAAGTACTCATCATCGTAAACTTCTCTAATCTTTTTGCTACGAACTCCGTCAACCAATACATCGTATAATGATTTAGAATTTTGCACTAACTCATCACCAGATCTATAATAAGGTTGATTTAGACGCTCATTCAAATCAATTACTTCCCATACAACTTTCGACCATAAAACATCTTTATCTTCGATAAAACCATATTTCATAGGATCTTGAGCCGTACTTACTGTATCTCCAGCTTCATCAACTCTTGTTTTATTTTCGCGGTCTTTTCTTAACTGTTCTGGCGAAACAGCGTTAAGAACATTTTGCGCCATTGTAAGAGTTGAGAAAAAACTCATTAAACCAAACAAAAGATACTTCATATTTTAAATTTTTACTTTTTAAATTATTGTACTTGAATTGCGATAGATGATGCTTCTCCAGTTGCTCCTGAATTTGTACGATATTTAATATCGAAAACACCAATAATATCACCTTTTTTCGCTTTCGAAATAACTCCAGCTGCTCCTGACATTTTATTTCCAGAAACACGAGCCGTTGCCTGACCAGGAACTTTAACATTGAAAGATGTTACTTCACCTGAAATTGGGAATAAGAAATCTGGCCAATCTACACGAATTGTTTGCGCTGCAATTCCATTATCTGGAATAGCTGGACTTGTATTTCCTAAAATAACACCACGTGCTGGTGGAACTGGTTTGATACGGAATGTTTCACGAACTGATAATGTTTTACCAGAACTTGCTCTTGCAGATGCCGTAAACACCACTTCGTTTCCTCCTCCAGGCGTATAATTCCATTTGTTAGCTCCCGCTCCAGAAGGACTTCCAGAAGAAGCACTTAAACTAACAGGTCCGTTTGCACCGTTAATTGTTGCTGAAATTGGATTAGATACTCCACGATAAACTACACGTAAATTATCTGCAACAATAGAACCTCCTGTTGGATCTTTTTCAATAATCTCAGCAGCTTTTTTATCTAATGTTTGTGCAACAACTTGATAAGTTGAAGGTGCTATGGCTACCGTTTTCGTTTTTCCATTCGATACGTATGTAATGTTACCTGTTAATTGATGCATACCAACTGCAGATGTATTCAGCTTAATAGATGCTTTACCATCAACAACAGTAGCAGAACCAACACTTGTAGAAACAGAACCTTTGATTGAATTATCGTAAGCTCCTAAAACTACATTAAGAACAGCTTCATCTCCGACTTTAACAACACCTGGAGATAAGAATAAACCTTGGAAAGCATCCAATTCGATTTTTTCTTCTAATTTACCAGATAATAATGCTCTCACTAAGTTACCTTCTTCTGTACGAGCATCCATTTGCATTTTCGATAAATTCGTTAAAGAAGCAACCATTGGTTGATCATAGAATTTTTCTTGCATCCAACTTTGTTTCTTCGATTTTGGAGTTGTTCCAAAAAATTCGTTGATACGAGCTTCCGCATTTTTAGCATCAGGACTTTGTTTTGCAAAAGTCATTAAGAAATTTCTGAAACCATCAATTTTGTTTGTAAACTCTTGTGCTTTCTCATTTCCTTTGTCACCTCCTTTTCCTTTAAAGAATAAAGATACAACAGGCTCTGTATTAGACAATGCATTGTAATCTGTATCTTCTGATCCAGAAATAAAATCAGCACCAGCTAATTCTTTTTTCAATCCATCGATATAAGCAACAAAATCATTTGTTTGCTTTTTAACTTCTGCAGCCTCAGCTTGAGTTTTTGCATAAGTTGGATCATCCTTCGCTTTTAGATCAATTTGACCATAGAAGGTATCGTTATTTGTTTTCGTTAAAGTCGTTGTTGACTCTAAAGAAGTATTTATCGTTTCGAAAGATCTCAACACCTCACGATCCACGTTCAAAGCCATCATTGCAATGAACACGAGATACATCAGGTTAATCATCTTCTGACGTCCGGTTAGTCTACCACCTCCTGCCATAATAATTTATAGAATTAATGAATAATTAGTTTAATTTATCGGAGCAATGTATTAGTTGTTTTTCATTGCAGAAAGCATACCTCCGTATACTTTGTTTAATGCATTAATGTTAGCAGAAAGCTCTTGCATTTCTTTCAAGAATTGCTCTGAACTACCTGAAGATTTTTGCATTTCTTCGATAAATTGTTTATTTAATTCTACTTGTTTTTGGCTATTTACAATTTGCTCAGCATATACAGCATTTAATTGGCTGATGTTAGTTGATGCTTTTGCAATTTCGTTGCTATATTGTTCTGTTGAAGCGACAGCTGATGTTGTTGTGTTTAATTCGTTAACAGCTGAACCAAATTTATCTAAAGAACCACGTAATCTTTCGAAAACTTCTTTATCTAATTTTGCATCTGCTAATACTTTGTCTAACTCAGCAGTTAAATTATTTCCTGCAGTTGCAACAGCAGCAGTTTTTCTTTGTACTGGTTCTCCATTTAATAATTCTGGATAAGCTTTTTCCCATTCATAGCTTCCTTGAGGTTTATCGAAAAATGCTGAATAAAAGAAGACGAATGCTTCAGCTACTAATCCGATTGTTAAGATTAAATTGGCTGATATTGGTCCTAAATTCGTGTGCGTAATTTTACATAATGCCCCGATAATTACTACTGCGGCAAAGAAATTATACAAAAAATTTGTAAGACGTTCTTGTTTTGAAGCTTGTACTGCCATAAGAGTGCTTTTTATTAAATTGTTTTATTAATTAGGTTATTTGGTTTTTCTAAAATTTACTTTTGATCCTTCTGGGAAAGATTGAACTGTACGGAATCCGATGAAACTTCTTGCAGAATCTTTGTGTTCCCAATCTCTTGCTGAAGTCATTAATAAATATCCAACATCTTTCCAAGATCCTCCTCTTACACTTCTATTTACTTCTCCAGACATTGTAATTGACGGATTAAGTGATGAAGACATTGTATAAGATGATCTGTTATACGGAGAACTTGTCCATTCAGCTACGTTACCAGCCATGTCATAAAGACCATATCCATTCGCACGGAATGTTTTTATAGGAGCCGTATACATGTAACCAGTTTTCTTGCCATCGTTGATTTCTAAATAATCTCCACGTTTTGGTTTGAAGTTCGCTAGATAACAACCTCTATCATCTGTTAAATAAGGACCTCCCCAAGGATAAGGTGCATTTTCTAAACCACCTTTCGCTGCGTATTCCCACTCAATTTCTGTTGGTAAACGGTAACTAATAACTTTTACTTGACTTCCTCTTTTCTTTTTATTATTCAATGCTGTGTTATGATATCTTGTGCGGAAATCACAAAAAGCTGTTGCTTGATTCCAGTTAACACCTACAACAGGATAATTTGCATAAGCTTTATGCCAAAAATAGTCTTGGTGCATTGGATCATTGTACGAATAGTTGAAATCTCTTACCCAAACTGTTGTATCAGGATAAATGTTTAAACTAAATTCTTTACGAAAATCTACACGGAAAGTACCACGTTTTTTTGCTGCAGCAGTTTGATCAACTGTCACATAAGAATAGTTTAATTTACGCGTATCAATACGTCTTTCTCCATTCATACGCTCTTCTGGAGGATAATATAATCCTTCCATAACCTCAGCATAATCTACATCTGGATATTTGTATTTATCCCACTCCAAACGCTGTTTCCAATTTAATTTCTTACCATCTAAAGATTGACCATCACGACCTGTATTACTGTTTTTAATATATTCATCATATGGCGTCCCTTGTCCATCTTGTGAACCAGAAATATATGCATAATCACCAATACCTCCTGCTCCATTATTTGGATTCATAGGGTCAAAACCTAAAGTTTCTGCCTTGTTTGCCAAAGCAGTACGAGCGATAGAATCTTTTACATAATTTACAAAATACTGATACTCAGAGTTTGTAATCTCTGTATCATCCATAAAGAAACCTGTAACAGTAACCGTTTTTACTGGAGCATCATTTGTTTTTGTAAAATCGTAATCGGTTTGTCCTAAAACAAACGATCCACTCGGAATCGGAACCATTCCTTTTGGACGAACTGGCGTCCAAGCCGAAGATGTTTTCGAAACTATTTGTCCATCATTTCTATCACTACTCCCTCTGTTCTTCAACATTTTACATGATGATAAAGAAAGAGATAGCAACAATGCACTTACCAAAATTCTATTCATTCTGTTATAGATTTATTTTTATACAGGTTTTATACTTTTAGTTCTCAATTAATAAGGCTACAAATTAAGGCAATTTATTAATTGATTTTTAAAATTGTTCTTTATTTTTTAATAAAATTTTTTGAAATATTTCCACCACCTATTCGGTATTTCTCCATTCAAGGCTTGCTCATAATCTTTTTCTGAACACGGAATAATTTCAAATTTTCGCTCTCCATCAACAGTGTTATCAACTTCTATCCACAATTGATTGGTTAATATATTTCGGTAAAAAATATAATTGTATCCTTCTGTAGGAACAAAAATTTTCTCAAAATATTGTGTATCCTCAAAACTTTTTATCTCTGGACGGTGATTTTTTCCATCAATAAAATACCAAATCATCTGCGAAATTAATAGATGATCTAATTTTTTATAATTTTCGATATAATCACAAACGTAAAGTGAAGTCAATTTATTGCTGAAACCTAAATATCTTGTTAACGCACAAATTTCGCGTGAAGTAAATCCATTTGGCGTCATATTTTTTGAAGAAGAGAAATCCGAACCTTGTAAACTCGATAAATTAAGCAAAGCCGCATTTGCATCTCTCGAATAAGGTTCTATTTCTTTTACATTTTCAGAAATCACACCCAAACGAACAGCATCAAAATTTAACTGATCTAACAAATCTAATTTTTCTTGAGCAACAAAATACGTTTGAAAACCGATATTCGTATAATCCAATAAATTGAAAGGCTCATTCGAAATAATTTTTGTTAAATAATTATTTTCTGTTGTTTGTGCTTCATCTTTTCCTAATCGTAATTTATGATCGATTGTTAAGTAATAAACTTTATCAACAATTTCGTCATAAGCACGATATTGTTGATAACCTAAACTTGGGTTTCCACCCAAAATAACAACAACATATCCATCACGAATTAATCCGTTGGTAACTTCTCTAAAAACTTTTTCGGTTTCGGCTTTATCATCATAATAAACAACATCGCCAAAATCGTACAAATCTATCGACCAATTTCCCATTTGCAATTCGTACAATTGTGTACGAACAAGGCTAAAATCTACATCTTCGATCAAATCTTTTTGTTTCGAACGAGATTCTGTCACACCAATAATCGCAATTTTATCGTTCGATTTTTCATCGCTTTCGATAACATCTTCGCGAAATTTTATAGCTTGTCCTAACGCAAAAGAATTACAAGATTTAGCAAAATCTTGTAATTCTTCAGAAACGGGTTTTAAAAAGTCGTTGTACATTATTACTTTTTAGTCGTTGTTTTTTTAGTTGTCGTTTTCTTCGCAGTTGTCTTTTTTGCGGGCGCTTTTTTAGTCACTGCTTTCTTTTTAGGTTTCGCAGCTTCTATTAATTTTTCAACCTCAGCCAAAGTCAACGCTTCTGGATTCGTCTCTTTCGATAACTCAACTTTTATTTTTCCTTGAATCAAATTATAACGTCCCCAACGCGCTTTCTCTAATCGAATTTCCTGTTCTGACCATTCGCGAACAACACGTTCAGATTCTTTACGTTTTTTATCTTCAATCAATTCGATAATATCAGCTTGAGATAAATGATCGAAATCGTATTTTTTCGGAACATTAATAAACCATTCATTCCATTTGATAAATGGTCCAAAACGTCCTTTTCCTTTTGTTACATCATACCCTTCGTATTGTGCAATCGGTGCATCAGCTTTTAATTTTTCTTCGATTAATTCTACTGCACGATCAAATGATAAATCCATTGGATCTTCCTCTTTCGGAATCGAAATATATTTATCATCAAATTTCACATAAGGTCCAAAACGTCCAATATTCACTTCTACTTCGTGCGCTTTATACTCACCTAAAGTTTTTGGTAATTCGAACAATTTCATTGCCTCTTCTAAGGTAATATTATGAATAGATTGATGTTTTTGAAGACTTGCAAAGCGAGGTTTTTCTTCATCTTCTGCTTCACCAATCTGAATCATTGGCCCAAAACGTCCAATACGTGCATGCACTTTTTTACCCGATACAGGATCAATTCCTAATTCGCGTTCTCCAGTTGCACGATCAGCATTTTCTTGAACATCTTCTACAACATGATGAAATTTCGTATAAAATTCATCAATCATTTTTGTCCAATTCAATTTACCTTCCGCAATATCATCAAAACTATTTTCGACACGCGCTGTAAAATCGTAATCCATCACATTCGTAAAATAATCAACCAAGAAATCATTTACCACAATTCCGATATCAGTTGGCATTAATTTGCGACGATCAGCTCCAAAAATTTCTTTTTGTTGAACTTTTTTGATTTGATTATCGATTAGCGTTAAGGTATTATATTTTCGTTCTTGACCATCCAATTCCCCAACTTCCACATAGCCTCTATTCTGGATTGTAGAAATCGTTGGTGCATAAGTTGATGGACGACCTATTCCTAATTCTTCTAATTTTTTTACCAAAGATGCTTCTGTATAACGAGCCGAAGGACGAGAAAAACGTTCAGTACCGTTTATTTCATCTGCTTTCAATTGCTCATTTACTTTTACACTTGGTAATAATACTTTATCATCATCAGCATCTTCGTCGTCAAACGATTCTTGATATACTTTTAAGAAACCATCAAACACAATTACTTCTCCTTTCGCTTGGAAAATAAAGTTGTTTTTGTTGTTATCAATATCAATAATAGTTCGTTCCAATTCTGCATTTGCCATTTGAGAAGCAACTGTACGTTTCCAAATTAATTCGTACAATTTTCGCATAGAATCGTCTGCATTTATTGAATGATTTTCGAAATGCGTTGGACGAATCGCTTCGTGCGCTTCTTGTGCAGATGAATTTTTGTTTTTATATTTTCTTATCTCAACATATTTGTTTCCGTAAGCAGATTCTATCTCAGCTTTTACTGCTGTTAATGCATCATCAGACAAATTCACACTATCTGTTCTCATATATGTGATATGTCCAGATTCGTATAATTGTTGTGCGACACGCATCGTTCTTGAAACTGAAAAACCTAATTTACGAGATGCTTCTTGTTGCAAAGTTGATGTTGTAAATGGTGCTGAAGGTGTACGCTTTGCTGGTTTCTTTTGTAAATCATTTACTTTAAAATCTGCTCCAACACATGTTTCTAAGAAATCTTCGGCTTCTTTTAACGTAGAAAATTCTTTTGTTAAAACTGCTTTTAATGTTCTTCCCTCATTTGTTTCGAAAATTGCAATGAATTTATATGACGAAACTGGAACAAAATTTTGAATTTCTTTTTCACGTTCAACAATTAATCGAACAGAAACTGATTGAACACGACCTGCAGATAAGCCTGGTTTGATTTTTTTCCATAAAATTGGCGACATTTCGAAACCAACTAATCTGTCCAAAACACGACGAGCTTGTTGTGCATCAACCAAATTCTCATCAATTTGACGTGGATTTTCTACCGCACGTTGAATCGCTTTTTTTGTAATTTCATTAAAAACAATACGTTTTGTATCTTTCTTTTCTAATCCAAGAACGTGATACAAATGCCAAGAAATTGCTTCTCCTTCGCGGTCCTCATCGGATGCTAACCAAATTGTTTGGGCTTTCGAAGACAATTTTTTCAGTTTACTTACAACCTCCTTTTTATCAGGTGTTACTTCGTATATTGGCTTATAATGATTCTCGATTTCGATTCCCATTCCTTTCTTTGGTAAATCGACCACGTGACCAAAACTTGATTCCACGATAAAATCATCACCTAAAAAACCTTGAATGGTTTTAGCTTTTGCTGGGGACTCAACAATAACGAGATTTTTAGACATATTGTTTTCTTAAAAAATTTCTGCAAAATTAATAACAAAAAAATGAAGCAGCCAAAAATGATTTTCAACTGCTTCATAATTTTGTCTATTTCATGTAAGGATTATCCTTGTAAATATCTGTTCCTATTTGGTCTATTTCTGATTGTTCATTGTCTTCTGTTCCTATAACTGTTTCATATAAAACATATGTAGCAATATAAATTAGAGGCATTGCTACTAATAATCCAACTCCACAAGCAAGTACGCCTAAAATTGCAACTCCAAAACAAGCCAAACAAAAAACAAATGCTGATCCGAAGTTTTTAAATAAAATACTTACACTTGATTTTATAGCTTCCGTTGTAGTAAAACTTGTAAACAATACAAAAGGAATTGCTAGTATTGATGTAACATAGAAAATAAATCCAGGTACAATACATAATAAAATACCTATGAATCCTAAAAATTGAACAGCTAAATATGTTGTAAAAATCACACCAAATTTTCCATCTTTATAATGAACAAACAAATCTGAAAAATCAGGATTTTGATGTTTATTAAATTTTTTAGCCATTGTCAAAATACTTACTGTAATCGGTGCTAAAGCTGCTGCAACTACAATACTAACAATATTACTCACCCACGCTAAAGGAGATGATGCTTCTGCAAACACTTCATTTAAATCAGATGGATCATTAATAACCATAGTTGGTGCTGAAATGATTAATCCTAAGAAGAAATTAATCATGAAACTAATTGCGAATGTTATTACAATTGCAAGAATTGCATATAAAGCGATTCCTGAAAAAATTTCCCATGATTTTGAAAAAATATCGCCAACGTTTATATTTACTCCTCGTTGTTTAATTTCTTCTATTCTTTGTCTAATTCTATCATCCATAGTTTTATATTTTTTTAGATTTCCTCAAATCTACAAAATGTTAATAAAATGCAAAAGAAAATTTTACTGCCAATATGTCACATAGATTTATTATTTTTGCACGATAAAATATCCATTTTAGAATGCATACAGAAGAAAAACATATAGATGAAGCAAGACAAGGAGAGGCTTTGATGACTGCTCCTACTCGTAATGCAACAAAGAAATTATTCTTAGAAAGTTACGGATGTCAAATGAATTTCTCGGATAGTGAAATTGTTGCATCTATTCTAAATAACGAAGGTTATCAAACCACTCAAAAAGTTGACGAAGCAGATTTAATTCTTTTAAACACTTGTTCTATTCGTGAAAAAGCGGAACAAACAGTTCGTAAACGTTTAGGAACTTTAAACGCAATCAAAAAACAAAATCCAAGTCTTAAAATTGGCGTTTTAGGTTGTATGGCGGAACGTTTGAAACATAAATTCTTAGAAGAAGAACATTTAGTAGATATCGTTGTAGGACCAGATGCTTACCGCGATTTACCAAACTTAATCAACGATGTAGAAGATGGTCGTGATGCGGTAAACGTACAATTATCAAAAGAAGAAACATATGCCGAAATTTCTCCTGTTCGTTTAGGTGGAAATGGCGTTACAGCCTTTGTTACGATTACTCGTGGCTGTGATAACATGTGTACATTCTGTGTTGTTCCTTTTACGCGTGGTCGTGAGCGTTCTCGTGATCCACATTCTATCTTGAATGAGTGTAAAGAATTAGCAGAATCTGGTTACAAAGAAATTACACTTTTAGGTCAAAATGTCGATTCATATTTATGGTATGGTGGAGGACCAAAAAAAGATTTCAAAAATGCAACTGATATTCAGAAAGCGACTGCTGTAGATTTTGCTCAATTATTAGACATGGTTGCAACGCAGTTTCCTAACATTCGCTTACGTTTTTCAACTTCTAATCCACAAGATATGGAAGAAGGCGTATTGCAAATGATGGCGAAACACAAAAATATTTGTAAATACATTCACTTACCTGTTCAATCGGGTTCTACCACTGTCTTAGCACGTATGAATCGTCAACATACTCGTGAAGAATATTTCGAATTAATTGATAAAATTCGTCGTATCGTTCCAGATTGTGCTTTATCTCACGATATGATTGCAGGTTTCTGTGGCGAAACAGAAGAAGAACATCAAGATACATTATCGTTAATGGAATATGTGAAATATGATTTCGGTTATATGTTCGCTTATTCTGAGCGTCCAGGAACGCCAGCGCACAAAAAAATGCCTGATGATGTTTTACCAGAAGATAAAAAACGTCGTTTACAAGAAATCATCGAAATGCAACAAAAACACTCTGCAGAGCGTATGAATAGTTATGTTGGAAAAACTCATGAAGTTTTGATTGAAGGAAACTCTAAACGTGACGAAAATTTCTGGTACGGACGTAATACACAAAACGCGGTTTTAGTTTTCCCTAAAGTAGAAGGAACTAAAATAGGAGATTTTGTAAACGTAAAAGCAAATAGCTGTACAACGGCTACTTTGATTGGTGAAATGATAGAAGGATAAACAATCAATCCGTCAATTGTATACTAAAAATAAAATTCGTCAATTCGAGTGATTTTTATAAATGAAATGATTAAAAATTGTATCGAGAATAGAATTTTAATAGTTTAAAACCTTATTTTCGATACAAACTCTAAAAAATTTTACTCGAAATGACGGTTTTAATAAGACAATAATTGAAATTTGATAGATCATTTTTCAAAAACCTAAAAAATAAAAAAATGGATTCTTTACAAACTATCAAACAACGTTTTGGAATCATTGGAAATAATATAGCCTTGAATCGTGCTTTAGAAAAGGCGATTCAGGTTGCACCTACAGACATTTCTGTTCTTGTTATCGGAGAAAGTGGTGTAGGTAAAGAATTTATTCCGAAAATTATTCACAATCAATCTGCACGCAAACACAACAATTATATTGCAGTGAACTGTGGTGCGATTCCAGAAGGAACAATCGATTCTGAATTATTTGGACACGAAAAAGGTGCTTTTACAGGCGCTACACAAACACGTAAAGGTTATTTTGAAGTAGCAGATGGTGGAACTATTTTCTTAGATGAAGTTGGTGAATTGCCTTTAGCTACACAAGTGCGTTTATTGCGTATTTTAGAGTCGGGTGAATTTATGAAAGTTGGTTCTTCGGAACTTCAAAAAACAAATGTTCGTGTTGTTGCTGCAACGAATGTAAAATTGAAAGAAGCTGTTGAAAAAGGTAAATTTCGTGAAGATTTATATTATCGATTAAATACAGTTCAAATTGATATTCCTGCTTTGCGCGAGCGTAAGGAAGATATTAATTTATTGTTCCGAAAATTTGCTTCAGATTTTGCAAATAAATACAGAATGCCGCATATTGAGCTTTCTCCAGAAGCCCAAAATTATATTGCGAATTATCCTTGGCCGGGAAATGTGCGTCAATTAAGAAATTTTGCTGAACAAGTTTCTGTTGTGGAAAAAGACCGTGTGATTTCGTTAGAAAAAATCATGGAATTATTACCCAATAATTCAACAATGTTGACGGTAACAAATAAATCGAAAGATGGAAGTTCTTCTGATTTTATGGAACGTGAATTATTGTTCAAAGTTTTATTGGACATGAAAAAAGATTTGAACGATTTACGTGCTTTAACATTAGATTTAATCAAACACAAAGATGTTGAAGATTTTAATGGCAATACACAAGAATTGATTCAGCGCGTTTATCAAGATCAAAACGAACCAGAAGAAGATTTTGTGCCAAGTCAATATAATTTGGTTCCAACGAAATCTGCTCCAATTACACCAAATTATCAACAATCGCAATACGATTATTCGAACGATGTATATGATGTAAGTCCAATCGAAGAACCAGAATCTCTTTCGTTGCAAGATAATGAAAAGGAAATGATAAAATTGGCGTTGGAAAAACACAAAGGAAAACGTAAAATGGCGGCTGACGAATTGGGAATTTCTGAGCGAACATTGTACCGAAAAATCAAACAATATCATTTGTAATATGAACAAAATAAAACTATTCGTCCTTAGTATTTTTGCTATTTTTAGTTTAACAGGATGTATAAAATATTCACTTTCGGGAGCAGCAATTCAACCAGATTGGAACACAATTTATGTGGCAACTTTTCCGAATTACGCACCTCAACAAAATCCTACTTTGAGTCAAGATTTAACGATTGCGATTCAAGATATTTTTAGAAGTAGAACGAAGTTGAAGTTAAACTCAAACGAAAATTCTGACTTAATTATCGAAGGTGAAATTACGGGATACGATGTTGTTCCAGAAGCAATTCAATCGAATGATATTGCAGCAAAAAACCGTTTGACAATTTATGTAAAAGTTCGATATATCAACAATAAAGACGAATCAAAAAGTTATGACAGAACATTTTCTGCTTTCCAATTATATGACGGAAATGCGATGTTAAGCGCTGTAGAATCGTCAATTGTTCCTTTAATTATTGATGATATTCGCGACCAAGTTTTTGCGTCTATTGCGATGGATTGGTAAAAAAATAACCTTATATTTGAGCAATGACCAGAATTGAATATTTAGTAGCACATCCGTACGAAGTCGAGAAATCGGACATTCCACTTCTTAAAAAAGAGGTAGAAAAATACCCGTATTTCTACACATTGCGCGCTTTGTTACTTTATGGTTTAAAAAAGGAAAATCATCCTTCTTTTGAGGATTATTTGAACAAAACTTCAATTCACAGCAGCAATCGTGTCGATTTGTATCATTACATCAATTCGGAAACAATTCAGAAAGAAATTCAAACAAAAACTGAAACTATTTCTCCTGAAATGGTAGAAGAAAAAGTGGAAGAATTAGCTGAAAACAAAATTATTTCTGAACCTATTTTAGAAAATTCTACTTCTGAAATCATCGAAAACAATAACGAAACAGTTGAAGTTATTGATGAAATCATTGAAGAAAAAGAAGAAGAATTAAACCAAGAAATTGAAGTTGTTTCTGAAACTAATTCAGAAGAAATCAATGAAGATATTGTAGACGAAATGATCGAAAATGATACAGAAGAATCTGAATTGAGAACAGATCATGTTGTTGATATTATTTCGGATGAAGAATTGAACGAAGTTGCTGAAATCACGAATAAAGTTGTGGTAGAAAATAATTCGAAAGAAGAAAATTTAACTTCTGAGAATGATATCGAAAATGCTGTTCAACAAACTTCTGGAATTGAAATTATTGAATCTGAACCTCAGCAGGTAATTGAAACAATTGAAGATAATCAGGAAGAAGAAATTATAGAAGGATTGTCTGAAAATGCGGAGGTAATTGAAGAATCTGAACCTGAAACGATTGAAGAAAAAGTAGAAATCATTGAAAATAATTCGGATGATTCGACGTTCTCTTTTTCGGATTGGTTGAAGAAAGTTCCTTCTCAATCAAAAACTCAACAAGAGATTGAGGAAGAGCAAGAAATTGCAGAAAGAGAAATAAAATATAAGTTGATTGATGACTTTTTGGAAAAAAATCCGAAAATCGTTCCGATGAAAAAAACGGATATTACACCAGTTAACACACCATCAAATTTCGTTCAGAATACGGAAGAATATTCGGATTTGATGACCGAAACTTTGGCTCAAATTTATATTGAGCAAAAAAAATATGATAAGGCAATTAAAGCTTATAAGATATTAATTTTGAAATATCCAGAAAAAAATAGTTTATTTGCAAATCGAATTAAAGAAATTGAAAATTTAAAAAACTCTAAATAATAAAATGGGACTATTTCAGTTTTTCATGATTATTATCATGATTTTATGTGTATTATTAGTACTAATCGTATTATCTCAAAACCCTAAAGGAGGAGGATTATCTTCTACTTTCGGAGGTGGCGGAGGAAGCCAAATGTTTGGAGTTCAAAGAACGAATAAATTCTTAGACAACACAACTTGGGGATTATTTATCGCTGTAATCGTATTGATTATTGGAGCAAGTGCTTCGCATGAAAATCCAAATGCGATAAAACCAATTAAGCCAAATGTTACGGCACCAGCTAATAATTTACCAACGCAACCTGCTGCAAACGGAGCAAGTCAAAATCAATTACCAGCTCAACCAGCGAAGTAATTTTGATAAGAAAATATACAAGCCTCACAAATTGTGAGGCTTTTTTTGTTGATTGATTAATATTATCTTTAAATTTATCAAAACCTAAATTATGAAAACATTCGTTTCATTTATAACCATCTTACTTACTTTTATAAGCTGTGTTGGTCAAAAAGTATATCAGAAAATTCCAAAAGAAAATTATCAATTACTCACAACTTTTTCTGCGCAATATGAATTATCAGGAACACATTTCTTCAAAAATGAAACTGAATTAAACAACATGTATGCCACATTACCAAAAGATTACAATAAATCATTACCTCGTTTCGTTATTGATTATGAACAAAATCAAATAATTTTGATTCCTCAAAAACATATTAATTCATATAATATTGATTCTATTACTGGTAATGAAAAGATTTATAATTTACATTTAACACCTATAAAAGGAATTAATCAAACACAAGATTCTTCAAATTTATTGATGATGATTGTACCTAAATCTGTAGAGAAGATTTTAGTAAAAACTAAATAAAAATGGAAAAATATACATCTAAATATTTACTTATTTGTCTTGCATTTAGCACAAACTTATTTGCTCAACAAAACTTTTGGAAAACTACCAATGCGAAAGGAAATATTTCTAAAGAGCAATTAAATCCAAGAGCACATATACCAACTAAATCGGTTAAATTAGACTTAGCTTATGATAATTTGGTGAACTATTTAAACAATACGAATCAACAAAATTTTTTATTAAAATTTCCAACTGAGAACGGAAAGTTTAATACATATCGTATTGTAGAAACCTCAAATTTATCTCCTGAATTACAAACTAAATACCCAGATATAAAATCTTTTTCTGGATACAATACAAATGATTTGACAGAGAAAATCAATTTTAGTTTATCTCCTCAATTTGGTTTGTATGGTTTAGTTTCAAACGGCAATAAAACAGTGTTAATAGACGCTTACACCAAAAATAAAGCGTCATATATTGTGTATGATAAAAAAGATTTAGTTAATACAAATTCTTTCAAATGTGCTACAGAACCTTCTGAAAGTGCTCTTGGGATAGATAATTTGAATTTTGAAACTATTAAACAATCTTCTCGAACAGCAACTCAAAATGGAAGTTTAAGAAAATTTAGATTAGCCATTACAACAACGACTGAGTATTCAGATTTTGTAATCAAACAAGCTAATTTATCATCTGGTACAGAAGCTCAAAAGAAAGCGTCAATATTAGCTGCAGTCAATTTATCACTCACACGAATTAATGGCGTTTTAAAAAATGATGTTGGTGTTTTTTTAGAATTAATTCCAAATACTGATCAATTATTTTTTATTGATTCTGATTCTTTCCAAGACCCTAATATTAATTCTAATTCTGCAGCAAATTACAATCTTGAGGAAAATATTACTGTTACAAATAATGTTATTGGAGTTGCTAACTACGATATTGGTCATTTATTTTTTCAAGTGAATGATGATAATAATTCAAATGGATTAGCCAATACGCCAGCAGTTTGTAATGATAGAGCAAAAGCAGGAGGAGTGACTGGTACAATAGTTCCTATTGGGGATGCTTTTGATATTGATTATACTGCCCACGAAATTGGTCATCAATTAGGTGCCTACCATACACAAAACAACAATTGTAATCGTACACTTAACAGTTCTGTTGAACCTGGAAGTGGTTCTACAATTATGGCTTACACTGGTATCTGTTCACCAAACGTACAAAATCAAAGTGATGCATATTTCCATACAAAAAGTTTAGAAGAAATGGCAAAAGTGCTAAATTATGTGAATTGTGGACAATTCGTTACAACAACTAATGCTGCACCTATTATAGCTTCTAACTTGAAAACAAAATATAACATTCCAATTTCAACTGCATTTGCTTTAGAAACATTAGCCACTGACTCAAATAATGATCAATTAACATATTCTTGGGAGCAGATGAATCCTGAAGTTTCTGAAACTTCTATTAAATCACTTCCTCCTATTTCCTCTAATTCTCAAGGCCCAAATTTCAGATCATTCTCTCCACAAAAAGTTGGAATTCGCTATTTTCCTCGTTTAGAAAAAATTATTTCAAATGAATTAGTATTTCAAACAAATCTATATCTGTCAAACGTTTCAAATTACGATAAAAACAATTGGGAAGTCATTCCTTCAGTTCCTCGTACAATGAATTTCTCTGTAACAGTTCGTGACAATAATTCTGAAGTTGGATTAACCGCTCGACAAAATGTTCAGTTAAACTTTCTAAATTTTGGTCCATTCAAAGTGACTTCGCAATCAATTGCAGAAAATTGGAAACAAGATAACACTGCTACAATTACTTGGAATGTTGCAGGAACTGATGCAAACGGTATTGACACACAAAATGTAAAAATTTTATTATCGGTTGATGGAGGAAAAACATTTGATTATGTTTTAGCTGAATCAGTTCCGAACAACGGTTCTTATACATTCACAGTTCCTGCAGGATTAGGAATTACTAATAAAGCGAGAATTATGATTAAAGCTATTGATAACGTTTTCTTAGCTGTTAACTCTACTGATTTTTCTATAGAAAGTTCTTTAACTACAAATGATATAAAAGGAAAAGATTTAGGTACGATTTCTCCAAATCCTTCAAATGGAATAATCAATTTAGATTTTACAAACTCATTTACAACAGGTAAAATTACTGTGACAGATTTAGCAGGAAGAACAGTTTACTCAAACAAATTGAATTCTTCGAAATCTCAACAAGTTAATTTATCTAGTTTATCAAATGGTGTTTACATTGTTTCGATTGAAGCAGGTAACGAACAATTCACGAAAAAAGTGATTATCAAAAAATAATTATTCATAAAAATCACTTTAAATGCCAAGTTGTCATACAACTTGGCATTTTTGTTTTAAGGAGTGAAATTAACTTATCCATAATGGCAGAAATTGTGTGTTGGCACGTTTTTCGTTTATTTAAAACCATCAATTATTAAAATAAAAATACAAATATGTCACAATTAAACATTAAACCATTAGCAGATCGAGTGGTTATTGAGCCTGCTCCTGCAGAAACTAAAACAGCATCAGGAATTATTATCCCAGATTCAGCAAAAGAGAAACCTCAAGAAGGAATCGTTGTAGCAGTTGGTAATGGTAAAAAAGATGAACCAATAACTGTTGCAATTGGAGACAAAGTTCTTTACGGAAAATATTCAGGAACTGAATTAAAATTAGAAGGAAAGGACTATTTAATCATGCGTGAAGCTGATATTTTGGCAATCATCTAAATTTAGTTGTAATTAGTAAAATGTATTAAGTACAAAGTAACTTATTTTTTAATTTTTAATCATATTCGACTTAAGACTTAAGACAACAAAACTTATAAAAAATGGCAAAAGATATTAAATTCGATATTGAATCAAGAGACGCTTTAAAAAGAGGTGTTGATGCATTAGCAAATGCAGTTAAAGTAACATTAGGACCAAAAGGTCGTAACGTAGTTTTAGAAAAATCTTTCGGTGCTCCACATGTAACAAAAGACGGAGTTTCTGTAGCAAAAGAAATCGAATTGGAAGATCCAATCGAAAACTTAGGTGCACAAATGGTGAAAGAAGTTGCTTCTAAAACAAACGACGTTGCAGGTGATGGTACTACAACTGCTACAGTTTTAGCTCAAGCTATCGTTCGCGAAGGTTTGAAAAACGTTGCTGCAGGTGCAAACCCAATGGACTTAAAACGTGGTATTGACAAAGCTGTTGCTGGAATTGTTGCTAACTTAAGAGAGCAATCTCAAGAAGTTGGTGATTCATCAGAAAAAATTAAACAAGTTGCATCTATCTCTGCAAATAACGATGATACTATTGGATCATTAATCGCAGAAGCTTTTTCTAAAGTTGGAAAAGAAGGAGTAATTACTGTTGAAGAAGCAAAAGGAACAGAAACTTACGTTGACGTTGTAGAGGGAATGCAATTCGATCGTGGATATCAATCTCCTTACTTCGTTACAAACGCAGATAAAATGATTGCTGAATTAGAGAATCCTTACATCTTATTATGTGAGAAAAAAATCTCTAACTTACAAGAAATCTTACCTTTATTAGAACCAGTTGCTCAATCAGGACGTCCATTCTTAATTATTTCTGAAGAAGTTGAAGGTCAAGCTTTAGCTACTTTAGTAGTGAACCGTTTAAGAGGATCTTTAAAAATTGCTGCTGTTAAAGCACCAGGATTCGGAGATCGTAGAAAAGCAATGTTACAAGATATCGCTATCTTAACAGGAGGTACTGTTATCTCAGAAGAGCAAGGAATTACGTTAGAAACTGCTACTTTAGAAATGTTAGGTACTGCTGAAAGAGTAGTTATCGACAAAGACAATACAACTATTGTTAACGGAGCTGGTGATGCAGAACAAATCAAATCTCGTGTTAACCAAATTAAAGCGCAAGTAGAAACAACTACTTCTGACTATGACCGCGAAAAATTACAAGAGCGTTTAGCTAAATTAGCTGGAGGTGTTGCTGTATTATACGTTGGTGCTGCTTCTGAAGTTGAGATGAAAGAAATCAAAGACCGTGTTGATGATGCTTTACACGCAACTCGCGCAGCTGTAGAAGAAGGTATCGTTGCTGGTGGTGGTGTTGCTTTTGTTAGAGCTTTATCTAACTTAACAATTGATACTACAAATGCTGACGAAGCGACAGGTGTTAAAATAGTAACGCGTGCAGTTGAAGAACCATTACGCCAAATCGTTCACAACGCTGGTGGTGAAGGTTCTGTAGTTGTTGCAAAAGTAAAAGAAGGAAATGGAGATTTCGGATACAATGCAAAAACTGACGAATATGTAAACATGATCGAGGCTGGAGTTATTGATCCAACTAAAGTCGCTCGTGTTGCATTAGAAAACGCTGCTTCTGTTGCAGGTATGTTAATTACTACTGAGGCGGTTGTTACAGAAATTAAAAAAGATGAGCCAGCTATGCCACCAATGGGAGGCGGAATGCCAGGAATGATGTAATCATCAACTCATAAAAATATACAATAGAAAAAGCCATTCAGAACTCTGAATGGCTTTTTCATTAAGTCATAAATAATAAAAACTATATAATCGTCGATTTCCCCATCAATACATTTTCAAAATTAAAATATGAATGATGATCATGATCGCTCAATAATATCTTCGCAATATAATTTGCCACAACAGATGTCGAATAATCACTCGTTTCATCTAAATCTGAAGTTACAATCAAATTATTAATCGCATTTTCCACCGCATTCTCAATTGCTTTTGCACCTTCTTCTAATCCCAAATAACGCAACATCATTGCAGCACTCAAAATAGAAGCCATAGGATTTGCAATTCCTTTTCCTTTTGCTTGTGGATACGAACCATGAATTGGTTCGAACAATGCATTTTCTGTCCCAATAGAAGCCGAAGGCAACAACCCTATACTTCCTCCAATTACACTTCCTTCATCCGAAATAATATCACCAAACATGTTCTCCGTTAATATCACATCAAATTGTTTTGGATTGATGATTAATTGCATCGCCGCATTATCAACAAACAAGAAATCTAACTCAACTTCTGGATATTCTTGGCTAATATCCATTGCAACTTTTCGCCATAAACGAGACGTGTCCAACACATTTGCCTTGTCTACCAACGTTACTTTTTTGCGGCGTTTCATTGCTTCCTGAAAAGCTAAATGTGTAATTTGCTCAATGTCTTTTCTGTTGTACGAACACGTATCATACGCATGCGAACCATCTTGCGCCGTAAATTTTTCTCCGAAATAAATTCCGTTAATCAACTCGCGAAAAATAACCATATCCGTTCCTTCGATGTGCGAACGTTTCAATGGACTTTTCCCCAACAAAGATTCGTAAGCCTTGATTGGACGGATATTTGCAAATAAACCAAGTTCCTTTCTCAGCTTTAACAAACCTTGTTCGGGACGAACTTTTGCGTTCGGATTATTATCATATTTTGGATCTCCAATAGAACCAAACAAAACCGCATCTGCATCTTTACATAATTGCAACGTCGTATCTGGCAAAGGATTTCCCGTTTCGTCAATCGCAATTGCACCAATCAAAGCTTCCTCAAATTCGAAATCATATTTAAAAAGTTGTTCTACGACTTTCAGAACTTTTATTGTTTCCGAAACGACTTCTGATCCTATTCCATCGCCAGAAAGTACTGCAATTTTATGCGTTTTCATGTTGTAAAGATTTATGGTTTTGTTCGTAAGTTTCTATTTTATCTTTTTGACTGATTAAAAAATCAATGTCATCATATCCATTTAATAAACAGATTTTTTTATAAGAATCAACATCAAAGTTGATGGTTTGATCTTGAATTTTTAAGATTTGATTTTCTAAATTAACTTCAAATTCAGTTGAAGAATTTTGATCGATGATTTCAAAGATTTGATTTAAAATTTCATCTGAAACAACGATTGGTAAAATTCCGTTATTCAATGCGTTTCCTTTAAAGATATCTGCAAAATAACTACTAATCACTACATCAAACCCATAATCTTTAATTGCCCAAGCGGCGTGTTCTCGGCTACTTCCACAACCAAAATTTTTGCCTGCAACTAATATTTTTCCAGCATATTTTGAATCATTCAGCGGGAAATCTTCAATTGATTGATTATCTTGATTAAATCGCCAATCTCTGAACAAATTATCTCCAAAACCTTCTCTACTAATCGCTTTCAAGAAACGAGCTGGAATAATTTGATCGGTATCTATATTTTCTATTTTAATCGGAACAGCCGATGATTTTAGTTGATTGATTGAATCCATTTTGAATAAATTTTAATTGATATCAACAATTTTTCCGTGAATTGCAGCAGCAGCAGCAATCAAAGGACTTGCTAATAATGTACGAGAATTTGGACCTTGACGACCTTCAAAATTTCTATTCGAAGTCGATACACAATATTTTCCTTCTGGAACTTTATCGTCGTTCATTGCCAAACAAGCCGAACAACCTGGTTCGCGCAATTTGAATCCAGAAGCTTCAAAAATTTTATCCAAACCCTCTTCTATCGCTTGTTTTTCTACTTGTTTCGATCCTGGAACAATCCACGCTGTTACATTTTCATTGCGCTGTTTTCCTTTTACATAATTTGCCACTTCACGCAAATCTTCGATTCTCGCATTGGTACAACTTCCGATAAACACATAATCAATTGGATGATTGATAATCGATTGATTATCTTGGAATCCCATATATTTCAACGCTTTTTCAAACGATTCTTTTTCATTATCGCTTAATGAATCTTTTGATGGAATGATATCTTTCACCGAAATTCCCATTCCTGGATTCGTACCAAACGTAATCATTGGATAAATATCCGCAGCGTCAAATTCTATTTCTTCATCAAAAATTGCATCAGTATCACTTGGTAAAGTTTTCCAATATGCTACTTTTTGCTCCCAATCTTCTCCTTTCGGTGCAAATGGTTTATCTTTTAAATAAGCAAAAGTTGTTTCATCTGGTGCAATCATTCCACCACGAGCGCCCATTTCTATCGACATATTACAAACTGTCATTCGACCTTCCATCGACATATTCTCGAAAACATCTCCTGCATATTCACAGAAAAAACCTGTTCCTGCATTTGTTCCAACTTTAGAAATGATATACAAAATCACATCTTTTGGTTGAACATTTGGATTCAGTTTTCCATTAACTGTAATTCGCATCGATTTTGGTTTATTCATCAACAAACATTGACTAGCAAAAACCTGTGCAACTTGACTTGTTCCAATTCCGAAAGCAATTGCTCCAAAAGCTCCATGCGTAGATGTGTGACTATCGCCACAAACCATGCTCATTCCTGGTTGCGTAACACCCAATTCTGGCGCAATAATGTGAACAATTCCTTGATACGGATGACCTAAACCATAAAAAGTAATATTATTTTTTTCGCAATTAATCGCTAATTGCTCTAATTGTTGTTTTGATAATGGATCTCGAACTGGCTTATCTTGATTAATCGTTGGTACATTGTGATCCGCAGTTGCAACAATTTGATTTGGTCGAAAAATTGGAATATTTCTCGCTTCTAATTCTGCAAAAGCTTGTGGACTTGTTACTTCGTGAATTAAATGTTTATCAATATAAATCACTTGTGGTCCATTTTCTACTTGGCTGACAACATGGGCATCCCACACTTTATCGAATAATGTTCTCATGCGAATTTTCTCTGTGATGTTTGATTAAACTGATGCATTAATCCAAGTAAATCTTCACGAACAACTTCTTTCTTCAAATCTGCAATTTCTAAAAATTGTTCATATAAAATATCTAATTCATTTTTAGATGTATCGAAACCGATATCTTTTAGACGATAAGCTAACGCCGAACGCCCGCTACGAGCTGTCAAAATAATAGAGGATTCATTAACTCCAACATCTGCTGGATTGATAATTTCGTATGTTTCACGGTTTTTAATCACACCATCTTGATGAATTCCAGAACTGTGCGCAAAAGCATTCGATCCTACAATTGCTTTGTTTGGTTGAACCATCATTCCCATTGTTTCAGAAGTTAATTGACTTAATTCTGTTAACATTTGAGCATTGATATCTGTATAAAAATTCAATTCTTTGTGTTGTCTAAAAATCATCACGATTTCTTCCAAGGCCGTATTACCAGCACGCTCACCAATTCCATTAATTGTACATTCTATTTGGCGTGCTCCATTTATAGCTCCTGCAACTGCATTCGCTGTCGCTAAACCTAAATCGTTATGATTGTGGCAAGAAATAATCACATTATCAATTCCTTGAACATGATCTTTTAAATATTTAATTTTATTTCCATACTCAAAAGGCAAACAATAACCCGTTGTGTCTGGAATATTAAGAACCGTCGCACCAGCTTTTATCACTTCTTCACAAACTTGAGCAAGAAAAGCATTATCCGTTCTTCCTGCATCTTCAGCATAAAACTCAACATCATCTACAAATGTTTTTGCATATGCAACCGCTTCAACTGCACGTTCGATAATCGCTTCACGATTCGAATTAAATTTGTGAATAATATGAGAATCCGAAGTTCCAATTCCGGTATGAATTCTTGGTTTTACGGCATATTGTAAAGCTTTAGCTGCAGATTCTATATCTTTTTTGTTTGCACGAGTTAAACCACAAACTGTGGCATTTTTCACTAATTTTGAAATTGCATTTACGGCTTCGAAATCTCCAGGACTTGAAATTGGAAAACCAGCCTCGATAATATCAACGCCTAATTCGTCCAATCGAGCCGCAATTTCTAACTTCTGTTTTTTGTTTAACTTACACCCCGGCACTTGCTCTCCATCTCTCAGTGTCGTATCAAAAATTTGAATCTTCTCAGCACTCATTGCAATTAGTTTTGTTTGTTATTGTGATGTAAAATTAAAATTGTACTAACTTTAAATTTTCAAATTGAAAAGTGTTTTACAATTCTTAAAGCTAAAATATTTATCATAATCATTTTATTTTCAATACATTATATATAATTTAATTACAATGTCAAATCATAACAAAGACGCACTATTTAGTTTAATAAAGTCACTTAATCGTTCCGAAAAACGTCAATTCAAACTTTATGTAAATCGTCTGCAAATTAATGCAGATGCAAAATTTTTGTTATTATTTGAAGCATTGGATAAGTTGGAAGAATATGATGAAACGGCTATTTTGAAGAAAAAAATTACCACGAAACAACAATTATCTAATCTAAAAGCGCATTTGTACAAACAAATTTTGTTTAGCTTGAGAATGAATCCTTCGCAACAAAATTCGCGTATGCAAATACGTGAACAGTTTGATTTTGCTACGATTTTGTATCAAAAAGGCTTACACAAACAAAGTCTAAAAATGTTGGACAAAGCCAAAACTCAAGCCTTAGATTTTGACGAAAAAGCCATTGCTTATGATATTTTAGAACTCGAAAAAATTATCGAATCACAATTCATTACACGAAGTATTTCTGGTCGTGCAGATCAGTTGATTGAACAATCGGAGGAATTGAGTTTACAGAATTTACAAGCAAGTAAATTGTCTAATTTATCGCTAAAATTGTATAGTATTTTGCTCGAGAATGGATACGCAAAAGATGATGATGAAATTCAAAAAATTCAGAATTTCTTTGATTCGGAAACAAAAAATATCGATTTTAAGAAATTAAAATTCAAAGAGAAACTGTGGTTTTACAAAGCAAATGTTTGGTTGTCGATGTTAACGCAAAACCTACACTCTGCCTATGAATTTTCGAAAAAATGGGTTGAATTATTTTACGAGAAAAAAGAACGAATTCTTAGTCATCCAGTTTGGTTTATTAAAGGAAATAGCTATTTATTAAAGATCTTATACCTGAAAAAAAATTCTGAAGAATTTAAATTTTGGTTTGATAAATTAGAATCTGTTTACGAGATTTTGCCTCAAAATGATAATGTGGAAGCGCTTTGGTTTATCAATAAATTTAATAGTAAACTGAATTATTTTTTCATTAATCCAAAAGAAAATATTAGCCCTTTTTTAATTAAAGATATTTTGCGCGAAATAAAATTGCATCAACATAAAATCGATAACCACCATATTTTAGTGCTTTATCTAAAAATAGCTGCGTATTATTTTCTGAATAAAGATTGGGATAATTCCTTTGATTATTGTCAAAAAATTATCAATAGTGAATCTACAATTCAAGAAGATTTACATTTTTACACCTTGGTTTTGATTATGATGAATTTATATGATTCTGGCAACGATCAAGAATTGGATATGTATTCGTACAAAACGCATCAATTCTGTAAAAAGATGAAAAATAGTAACATTATTACACGAAAAATTAGTTTATTTTTTATTGAATTAAATGATTTGTATCCTCATGAAAAAGTTAAAGCTTTCAGAGAATTAGATGATTTCTTGAAAGATTCGGACAATGAAAATTTGTTGCGTAGAAATACCAATTATATCAACCTTAGACGTTGGATGGAAGATAAAATTTAATAATAATTCCACTAAAATTATCATTTATCATATATTTACAACTAATTAACACTAAACATTATGTATCAAGATTACAAAGTTGGCGAACACAAAACCAATCAAGGTTTGAGATTAGCAAATTATTTAATAGATGGCATAGTATACTTGATATGTACATTTATTATTGGATTGATATTAGGTGTAGTAGCAGTAATGATGAATTTCCAATTACCTGAAAGCAATTTGATTTATAATATTATAGCAGCAATTGTTTTAGTTTTTTATTACTTTCTGATAGAATCTATCACAAAAGGACGTTCTATTGGCAAATTAGTTACCGGAACAAAAGTTGTGATGATAGATGGTTCTACACCTACCACGAAAGATTATTTTATGAGAAGTCTTTGTAGAATAATTCCTTTTAAGTTTTATCTTTTTTAGGAGAAAATGGTTGGCACGATAAGATTTCTAAAACTACAGTTGTCAATAAAAAAGCTTTTGAATTAGATTTATCACAAGCAGACAACATCGAAAGTATCGGAAAAACAGAGTTTGAATAATTTTCTATAAAATAAAATCTATTCAAATTATCTCAAAACAATAATTTATGTAAAAAATCATTGTTTTTTCTGCGTATTATTTCGCAAAAAAGGCTATTTATTAATACCTTTGCAACGTAAATATATTTTTGAGAAATGGAAAAACAACCTCAAGAGGTAGTGTTAGTTGGTGCTGGTATCATGAGTGCTACTTTAAGCATACTTCTTAAAAAAATAAATCCGGCTATTAAGATTTCTGTTTTCGAAAAATTAGATAAGATTGGATTTGAAAGTTCTGATGCTTTCAATAATGCAGGTACTGGTCACTCTGCTTTTTGCGAATTGAATTATACGCCAATGGACAAAAATGGAGTGGTTAATATTGATAAAGCAATTAATATTGCAAAACAATTTGAAACTTCTAAAGAGTTTTGGTCTTACTTAGTCGAAAATAATTACGTTTCTTCTCCCGAAAAATTCTTACGTCCTACTCCACACATGTCTTTTGTTTGGGGCGATGACGATGTAAATTTCTTGAAAAAACGTTACGAAAAATTATCTCAACATCCTTTATTTAAGGATATGGAATATTCTGATGATGTTTCTAAAATCAAAGAATGGGCTCCATTAATTGTTGATGGTAGAAAAGGTAATGAAAAAGTCGCGGCAACGCATATGAACTTGGGAACTGATGTGAATTTTGGTGAATTAACGCGTCAAATTTTCAAAGGTTTACAAGACAAAAAAGAAATTACGTTAGAAACTGAACACGAAGTAAAAGACTTAACTCGTCTTAGC
This sequence comes from Empedobacter sp. GD03739, assembly GCF_029843245.1. Taxonomy (NCBI): domain Bacteria; kingdom Pseudomonadati; phylum Bacteroidota; class Flavobacteriia; order Flavobacteriales; family Weeksellaceae; genus Empedobacter; species Empedobacter sp. GD03739. The sequence continues at coordinate 33,753 of NZ_JAOCHX010000003.1, forward strand.
AACGGAAAATGGGCAGTTAAAGTAAAAGATTTAAAATCTGGAAATAACAAAGCACTTAATGCTGATTTCGTATTTATTGGTGCAGGTGGAGGAGCAATTTTATTGTTGCAAAAATCTGGAATTCCAGAATCGAAAAAATTTGGTGGTTTTCCAGTTGGTGGACAATGGTTAATTTGTCAAAACGAAGAAGTCATCAAAAAACATCATGCAAAAGTATATGGAAAAGCAAAAATTGGTGCACCACCAATGTCTGTTCCTCACTTAGATACACGTGTTATTGATGGAAAACAATCTTTATTATTTGGACCATTTGCAACATTCTCAACAAAATTCTTAAAATACGGATCTAATTGTGATTTATTCAAATCTGTAAACTTAGGAAACGTAGGATTTTTGATGAATTGTGGTTTAAACAATATCGATTTAACAAAATACTTGGTAGAACAAGTGATGTTGTCTAAAGCGAAAAAAGTAGAAGAATTACAAGAATATTTCCCAGAAGCGAAATTAGACGATTGGTTCGAACAAACTGCTGGACAACGTGTTCAAGTAATCGAAAAACAAGATGGAAAAGGAGTTTTAAAATTTGGTACAGAAATCGTAACATCTCAAGATGGAACAATGTCTGCCTTATTAGGAGCTTCTCCAGGAGCATCTACATCTGTTAGTGCAATGTTGAACTTGATGAAACAATGTTTCCCAGACTTGATGAAAAACAACTGGAACGAAGCAATCAAAGAAATGATCCCTTCTTACGGTGAAGATTTAGCACAAGCTGAATTAGTTGAAGCATCAAGAGCCCGTACAACTAAAGTGCTTAAAATTTTAGATTAAGATTTTCTTACATCATATAATTATAAATCCTGATATTCATTTGTCAGGATTTTTTTTGCACGAAACTTAAGAGCATAAAAAAAGGTTTGAGAATAAATTCTCAAACCTTTTAATTTTTTCTGAACATCTTAGTCTTTCTTGTCTTCGCTTTTGATAATTTCGTATTCAACTTGCATCACTCCTGTATTGGTGTGACCAATTTCGCTGAATGCAGCTTGACTTAAGTCTAAAACTCTAGATTTAGCGTATGGACCTCTGTCGTTGATTTCTACAACTACAGATTTACCATTTCTGATATTCGTAACTTTTACTTTCGTACCAAATGGTAAAGACTTATGGGCAGCTGTTAGTTCGTGTTTGTCATACGTTTCACCACTAGCTGTCTTGCGTCCGTGGAATTTGTCTCCATACCAAGAAACAACTCCTGTCGAGATTTTTCGAGCACTATTCTCGATAAGTTCTCCAACCAACTTTTCATCTTCAACTGATAATGTATCTTTTTTGATGGTATCATTATCAATATCGTTACTAAATCTTTTCTCAGAAGCTGGCATAATAATTGTGTCATTATTACCAGAATCCTTAAAAATTTTACCATCAGCATTTGCTATTGGAAAAATCATTAACATTGCTATAAACGCTGTAATGCTTTTCGTCATCCTTTAGATATTTCTGATTTACTTTGCAAATTTAAGGGTATAAACAGCTTCTTATTTAGAATTATTCTAATCAATTGATTTTTAATTCTAAAATCTCTTGTGCTTTGCGAATTTAGATGCCTACAGCGATTTGTTAATTTAATGTTAAAATAAAACTATAATCCTAATTTTTTTGGGAATTATTTATTTAAATCGGATATACTATTGATTATCAACAAATAATAGTTTTGTATAATTTGAAGAAATTTATCTAATAAAGAAATAAAAAAGGTAAAGTTTATAATACTTTACCTTTTCTTAATTTTTAAATCTTTAAAAATCAATTATAAACTAGCTAAAATGTCTTTTACTTTAGCTGAAATTAATTTCCCTTCCGCTTTACCAGCTAATTTAGATGAAGCAGCTCCCATTACTTTTCCCATATCTTTTGGAGAAGTAGCGCCAACCTCTGCAACAATTTCTGTAATTGCAGCTGTTAATTCTTCGTCTGATAATTGAGCAGGTAAAAATTGTTGAATAACTTCTGCTTGTGCCAATTCTTTTTCAGCTAATTCAGCACGTCCATTTGCTTCGAATTGTTCAGCAGCTTCTTTACGTTGTTTTACTAATTTTTGTAATAAAGCAATTTCTTGATCTTCTGATAATTCTCCGTTAGCACCTGATGTTTTTGCTAATAATAATTCAGATTTTACAGCTCTTAAAGCTTCTAAAGCAACAGTATTTTTAGCTTTCATCGCTTCTTTTAACTGTGCCATTATTTGAGTTTCTAAATTCATTTGTTTTGCTTTTAGACTACAAATTTAAGACAAAAAAAGGCTCATCGCAAAAGCAATGAACCTTTTCTATAATAAGAATATTTTTTACGAGTGATCGTTTATTAATCTACGTTATCGTGTAGAAAATTGTTTGGACGAATTTGCGTTTCGTTGTTACGATTAGTTCCTACAGAAAAATCAGAAGATTGATTATCATTACGATCAGACAAATTCAATCCTTGACGTTTGTAAGCAGGAATTGCTTCGTATTCGTCTACTTGAGAATTTGTCATCGTGTTGTTGAATTTAAAATTAAATTGTTTCAAACGATTTCTTCTTTCTTCAATCATACTATTCAATTCAGGATCATTTGATTGCTCAATTGGTTGACTAAATGGATCTATAGCAACTTGTAATTCTTCAGCTTGTGGAGCAACAGAATGAGCTACATTAGATTGAACTGGCTCTACATTTCCATATCCTTCGTTCTTTGGAGCTTGATATCCAGCATAATTATTTTGAGGATAGTTTGACTGCTCTGAAGCTACAGGATTAGAATATGAATTATATGTTTGATTATTATTTACATTATTCGTTGGTTCTTGCGGACGATTAAAATCTGATTTCAAACGTGGTTCGAAATCATCATAAGAACGTCTCTCTTGCACTGGCTCATCATCAATATCATCTAAAACATAACGCTTTGGAGAATTATTTTCTTCGAAAGATTCTTCTGGCGTATTGTGATAAGTTTGTTGTTGAAAACTTTGGTTAATATCTGCTTGACGATAATTATTTTGAGGAGCCTCTGGCGTTTGATTTTGTTGAGGCGTTTGTGGTGCTTGCTGAGAAGCATTAGAACGACCAAAATCTAACGTCATTGGTTTTACACGATTCACAAAAGGTTGCTCAACTGATAACGTTTTATTAATTGGTTGTTCTTCCTCTAATGTATGTACAATTTTTTGTTCCTCTTTTCCTGTATACGCCTGATCTTCTGTAGGAAAACCAGTTGCTACAACAGTTACAGAGATAGAATCTCCTAAATCTAAGTCTTCACCAATACCCATGATAATATTTGCACTATTACCAGCTTCTTGTTGAATGTAATCATTGATGATACCGATTTCATCCATTGTAATTTCGTTATTACCAGATAAAATCAATAACAATACGTTACGTGCACCTGTAATTTTGTTGTTGTTTAACAATGGAGAATCTAAAGCAGAAGAAATTGCGTCTTTCGCTTTGTTTTCACCAGAACCTTGCGCAGATCCCATGATTGCTGTACCAGAATTTTTAAGTACTGTACGCGCATCACGTAAATCGATGTTCATTGCATAGTGTTGAGTAATAACTTCTGCAATTCCTTTAGCTGCTGTTGTTAAAACCTCATCAGCTTTCGAGAAACCATTTTTGAAACCTAAGTTTCCGTATAATTCACGTAATTTATCATTGTTGATAACAATTAATGAATCGACGTTTTGTCTTAATTTTTCGATACCTTTTTCGGCTTGTTCCAACCTCATTCTTCCTTCGAAAAAGAATGGCGCTGTAACAATCCCAACTGTTAAGATATCCATTTCTTTTGCAATACCAGCAATTACTGGTGCTGCTCCGGTTCCTGTACCACCACCCATTCCGGCAGTAATAAATACCATTTTAGTACCCTCGTCTAAAACAGCTTTTACATCATCCATACTTTCGATAGCAGATTGCTCTCCTACCTCAGGATTTGCTCCAGCTCCTAAACCTTCTGTTATTGCTTGTCCTAATTGAATTCTTGTTGGTACTGGACTATTTGCTAATGCTTGAGAGTCCGTATTACAAATTACAAATTCTACACCTGCAATTCCTTGTTCAAACATGTAGTTTACGGCATTACTACCTCCACCACCTACTCCGATTACTTTGATAGCTTGAGATCTGCTCTTTGGTAAGTTGAACACAATATCTCCTGTTAACATATCACTCATATTCTTCTTATTAAATTGGTTCGTAATTTATTCTAGTTTATTCTTATTATTCAGTTTCGTTGATCATTTGGATAAATTTATCCGTCCATTTCGAAAAGAAATTTTTCTTTTCTGGTTTAGATTTAGCTTCTTTCTTTTCACCAATTTCTTGATCCAAAAATTCGTCAACTATTTCTTCTCTTTTTGGTTTTTGGATTACCGATTCCTCCTCTACTATAACTTCTGCTTTTGCAGTTTTTTTGTGCTGAGTTGGTTGAATTCCAATTTCTAATTCTTCTTGGTTATTTAAGTTATTAATTACTGGTTTTTCATAAATTTCGTGCTGATAATTCGCCGCTAATTCTTCTAAACCTTTCATCAATAAACCTACAGATGTTGCATATTCTGGACCACTAATTTCTTCTGCTTTAGCACCAACAATATGTTCGTTAGAGTATCCAATTCTTACATCCATTCCTGTTACATATTCTGTTAACTGACGAATGTGTTTCAATTTAGATCCACCACCTGTTAAAACGATTCCTGCAATCAATTTTTTGTTTTGATCTTCGCAACCATAATTTTTCAATTCCAAATATACTTGTTCCAAAATCTCCTGCACACGTGCATGAATAATTTGTGACAATCTTTTTAATGATATTTCTTTTGCTTCGCGTCCTTTTAAACCAGGAATCGATACAATTTCAGTTTCTTTATTTTCTCCTGGCCAAGCAGAACCAAATTTTTCTTTTAAAGCTTCGGCTTGCTTACCAATGATAGAACATCCAACTTTGATGTCTTCTGTAATCACATTTCCTCCAAACGGAATAACAGATGTGTGACGAATAATATTATCCTTGAAAATTGCAATATCCGTTGTTCCACCACCTATATCAATCAATGCAACACCAGCTTCTTTTTCTTCTTCGCTAAGCGCAGCACTAGACGATGCAATTGGTTCTAAAGTAATACTTGCCAAACGTAAACCAGCAGCTTTTACACAACGTGCAATATTTCGGATAGATGATACTTGTCCTACAACCACATGGAAATTAGCCTCTAAACGACTTCCGTACATTCCGATTGGTTCGCGGATTTCACCTTCGTTATCAACCTTAAATTCTTGAGGAAGAACATGGATAATTTCTTCTCCAGGTAACATGACCAATTTGTAAACTTGATTTGTTAATAACTTTAAATCATTATCATCAATCACGTCTTCTGAATTGGTACGAGTAATGTAATCGCTATGTTGTAAACTACGAATATGTTGTCCGGCAATACCAACAGTAACATCAGTAATTTTGACACCAGATGACCTTTCAGCCTTATCAATTGCTTCTTTTATCGAGTTGATGGTTTGTGTAATATTATTCACAACACCTCTGTGTACACCCAAGCTTTTTGCTTGTCCGTGTCCAAGAATCTCAATTTTTCCGTTTTCATTTTTTCGTCCGACAAGCGCTACAATCTTTGTAGTCCCTATGTCTAAGCCAACTGCAATCTTACTATTGTTCTCCATTTTTTATTCGTTTGGTTGCTACAACTTGGTTTACAAATTTCAAGCTCAATTTTTCATAATCTTCAGTTCCTATAAAATCAATGTATTGATTATAGAATAATTTTAGATTATGTAACTTCTGTTCAAAGTTGTTTAAAGTTCCTAATTCTATATAATAGTTTCCTGTGTTTACAATTAAATTAAAAGAACGTTGTCCCACTTTTTGAATGGCTATGATGTGATTTTTTAATAAATCGTCTGCTTTCAAAGCTTGAACAAATTTACTCAAATCCTCATATTCATTCGGTTTTACATCACCAGAAACTAAGATTACATCTGCTGAATTTAATTTAGATAAAGGCATTTTTCCGCCTTTTGTTGTCAAATAAAATTCATTTTTCAGCGTCTTTATTCTTGCTACTGCTGAGTTTGCTTTTATGTCAAGTCGTAAATGTCCGTTGATATCTTTACTTACTTGTACAGAATCTACAAAAGGACTCTCACTTACTTTTTGTTCGATTTCCTTAACATTCACATCTCGTAGAGATTGTTTCAGAATGTCTTTTCCATCTTTGTTGATAATTTCTCTTATCGATTCATCATTAATAAAATAATTATCAACTGGCTGAACAAACGCCACGTCAATTTTATTCACTGTACGCGAAGCATTCTTAATTACCGTAAAACTAATCAAACCGATTAGCAAGGCAACTCCAAAAATCACTTTTATGATTTTCAATTTACGCTTCACTTAACCACTCTTTTATTGGTTTAACAATTGTATCAATATTTCCTGCTCCAACAGTCAATAATACATCAAAATCTTGTTTTTTGATGTTTGCTAAACTATCTTCTAATGAAGATACTATTTTTTCATTTAAATTCACCTTTTCTAGCAACCAATTTGAAGTAATTCCTTCGATTGGTAACTCTCTGGCAGGATAAATGTCTAATAAAATCAAACTATCTAACTGCGATAAACTTTGTCCAAATTCTTCTGCGAAATCTCTTGTACGTGTAAATAAGTGAGGCTGAAATACTCCCAATACTTTTTTACCCGGATAAAGTTCACGAACTGAACGAATTGCTGCATTCAATTCTGTTGGGTGATGTGCATAATCGTCAATGTAAATTTTTCCATTTGCTTCGAAACGATTAAAACGTCTTTTAACTCCAACAAAAGTTGATAAAGCTTCTTTAATTTTATCATGTGGAACACCCATGTAATCTGCAACAGCTAAAGCCGCAACCGCATTTTCCATATTGTGATGTCCTGGTAATAAAATTCCAACATCTGTCAATGAACCGTTTGGTGTTTTTACATCAAATACATAATGTCCATCAATAATTCTTACATTGTGCCCATCATAATCTGCGTCCAAATCTACTCCATACGTAAAAGCTCCGTCGAAAGGCAAACCTTTGTGAACAAATAATTTTTCTTCCACAATTGCCGCAAATTCTTGAAACGATTTTTTCACTTCATCACGCTCACCATAAATATCCAAATGATCTGCATCATCACTTGTGATAATCGCTAATTTTGGAGAAAGACGTAAGAAAGAACGGTCAAACTCATCGGCTTCTGCAACTGTATATTTAGAACCATTTAAGATGATATTCGAATCGTAATTTTCTGCAATACCACCTAAAAAAGCTGTACATTCTACATTCGCAACTTTTAGAATATGTCCTAAAATAGACGAAGTCGTTGTTTTTCCGTGCGTTCCCGCAACACCAATATTGTATGTATGTTTGGTAATTTCACCTAACACTTCAGAACGCTTCATTACTTTAAAATCATTCACTAAAAAATAATTTAGTTCTGAATGATCTTTTGGTACCGCTGGCGTATAAATTACCAACGTATTTTTTGGATTAATTCCTGCTGGAATTAACTCGATGTTATCTTCGAAATGAATATCAATTCCTTCAGCAATCAATTCAGTTGTTAACTCGGTTTGTGTTTTATCATAACCAGCAACTTCTTTTCCGATTGACTTGAAGAAACGTTCCAAAGCACTCATTCCGATTCCTCCTGCACCGATGAAATAATAATATGTTTTATCTAAAATATTCATTATAATAAATTCAATAATATATCTACAATCTCTTTTGTCGCATTCGGTTTCCCTAATTGCTTAATGTTTTGAGATAATTTATTTTTTAATTCTTCATTGTTCGCCAAAGCAATTACTTCTTTGACTAAAATTTGTTTTGCATCTGCATCTTTCACCATAATCGCTGCATCCTTCTCAACCAATGCTTGTGCATTTTTGGTTTGATGATCTTCTGCTGCTGTTGGCAATGGAAGCAAAATAGTTGCTTTTCCAACAATACACAATTCCGAAATTGCCATTGCTCCTGCACGAGAAACAATCATATCCGAAGCTGCATACGCATCTTTCATGTTATAAATAAATTCGGTTACATGAATCGTTGGATATTTATCGCCAACCAAATTTTTGATTTTTTGATAATCTAACTTTCCTGTTTGCCAAATCAACTGAACACCACTTGCAACAAATTCGTCAAGGTTTTCTAACCAAGCATTGTTCATTGCTCTTGATCCTTGTGAACCACCAACTGATAAAATAGTTGGTTTTTCTGGATCTAATCCAAAAGCTGAAATTGCTTCTGCTTTTGAAGGTAAATTTTGAAAAATTTCGGCACGAATAGGATTTCCTGTGTAATGCACTTTTTCTTGCGGAAACTGAGAAATTCCTTCGTAAGCTGTACAAATAGCACTCGCTTTATTTTTCAAAATTTTGTTGGTAACTCCCGGAAACGAATTCTGTTCTTGTAATAAAATCGGAACATTTTTGCTTCCTGCTACCCACAACATTGGTCCACTCGCATAACCTCCTGTACCAACAGCTAAATCTGGCTGAAAATCTTTGTAGATTTTTTTTGCAAGACTTAAGCTTTTTATCAATTTGAAAGGGAACTTTAAATTCGCTTTCATGTTACTTCTATCAAATCCAGAAATTGGTAAACCTTTTATGTCATACCCAACTTTTGGCACTTTTTCCATTTCCATTCTTCCTTCTGCTCCAACGAACAAAATTTGTGCATCTGGCAAACGACGTTTTATTTCGTCTGCAATTGCAATGGCTGGATAAATATGTCCACCTGTTCCTCCGCCACTTATTAAAACTTTAGGCGATGTCTTCGATGTATTCTTCACTTAATACTTTTCTATCTTGTTCTAATTCTTCTTGCGATTTAATCTGAGTACTTACACTCAAAATTATTCCGAACGAAATACATGTCATCCAAATGGATGTTCCTCCGTAACTAATCATTGGTAATGGTTGCCCCGTTACTGGAATTAAATTAACCGCTACCGCCATGTTTACCATTGCTTGTATAATAATTGGTAAGCCCACTGCAAACACAAGTAGCGTACCAAAAACGGTATGAATCTTTGATGCGATGATACAAATCCGTATTAAAATCAGAAGGAAAATTCCAATTAATAAAATTGCACCAATTGCACCATATTCTTCTACAATAATAGCGAAGATAAAATCGGATGATGACTGAGGTAAAGTTTGTTTGAAAACACTTTTTCCTGGTCCAGCCATTTCATTCAATCCTCTTGCAATTGCAGCTTTTGCGTGTAAAACTTGATAACTTTCTAATCCAGAATCGTCATTAAATTTCTCGATACGTGACATCCATGTGTGCACACGAGAATTTGTTACTAAGTCTGGACGAGATAAAGCCATCCACACAAATCCGCCACCAAGTACTAAACCTACCCCGGCAATTGTAAATAAATATTTGAATGGAAATCCACCAATAATCAACAATATTCCGCACATTCCAGCTAACATCAACGCTGTTGAACCATTAGAAGGAAAGATTAATCCTACAATTACAATAATTGGTAAGAATAATGGAACTGCCGTATTTTTCCACGTATATTCTTTGTCTCTATTTTTTGTCAAATAACGAGCTATATAAATCAACAACGCTTGCGAAGCAATCATCGAAGGCTGAATACCAATTCCAGTCCCTGGAATAGTTAACCAACGCGCAGCATTTGCACCTCCAATGGTTTGTCCTTGTACGAGTGTTATTGCCAAAACTCCAGAAAGTATAACAACAGCTGTTAAAGCAAACAAACCAAACCAACGATAATCAATACGTTGTAATCCATAAATGATAAATAAACCAATTAATAAAATCACAGCGTGCTTACCTAAATGCCCAAAAATAGTTCCCGATCCTACCGTATACACCAAGTTAGAACTTGCTGAATAAACAGGTAAAAACGAAAATAGTGCTAACAATAAAATGAAAGCCCAAAGCGGTTTATCGCCTTTAAAATATTTTTGTACGATGTTAGACATTGGTTGGTTGTGTTATTATAATTTGCGTACGTTTTCTTTAAATTGATCTCCACGATCTTCATAACCATTGAACAAATCGAAACTTGCACAAGCTGGTGACAGAAGAACCGTTTCTCCTTTTGTTGCTAATTTATATGATTGCTCTACACAATCTTTCATTGTATTTGTCTCAACAATTGTATCGATATATGGACTGAAAAAATCAACAATTTTTGCGTTATCAACACCCAAACAAACAATTGCTTTCACTTTCTTTTTCACGAAAGGTAAAACTTCGTTGTAATCGTTTCCTTTATCAGTTCCTCCAACAATCCAAACAACTGGCTTTGTCATACTTTCCAAAGCAAAATATGTTGCATTCACATTTGTTGCTTTAGAATCGTTGATAAAATCAATTCCTCCAATTGTCAAAACAGGCTCTAAACGATGTTCAACCGATTTAAAATCAGACAAACTCTTTTTTAGTTCCTCATTATTGATATCAATAATTTTTGCAGCTACAGCCGCAGCCAATGAATTAGAAACATTGTGTTTACCAATTAATCCTAAATCATTCACTAACATTGTAAAATCACCATTCGAATCGTTCACACGGAACAATTCATTGTTTGCGTATGCTTCATTTGTTGCATCCATCATTGTGAACGGTTTGCGATGAGCACGAATATCAATCTTATCAATCATCTCCATTGTTTTTGGATCATCCAAATTGTAGATAAAATAATCGTTTTCATCTTGGTTTTCAGTAATTCTGAATTTAGCCTTTGCATACAAATCAAACTGATAATTGTATTGGTCTAAATGATCTGGTGTAATGTTCAGTAAAATTGCAACATACGGTTTGAAATCTATTTTGATATCATCTAACTGAAAACTACTTACTTCTAGTACATAATAATCGAAGTTATCTTCAGCTACAGATTTTGCAAAACTTTTTCCGATGTTACCACCTAATCCTACATTTAATCCAGCTTGCTTTAGGATATGGAACATCAAACTTGTTGTTGTTGTTTTTCCATTAGATCCTGTAATCGCAATAATTTTTGCATCTGTATAACGAGACGCAAATTCAATTTCAGAAATAATTGAAATTCCTTTTTCTTCTAATTTCTGAATTAGCGCTGCTTTTTTTGGAATACCTGGACTTTTCATTACTTCATCGGCATTCAGAATTAATTCTTCTGTGTGCTGACCTTCTTCATAAGCAATTCCGTGCTCCTCCAAAAGTTGTTTATACTTGTCTTTTATTTGTCCCATGTCCGAAAGAAAAACATCAAAATTTTCTTTCTTCGCAAGAATAGCTGTTCCTACGCCACTTTCTCCTCCTCCTAAAACGACTAATCTTTTCATTTTTTATCTAATCTTTAAGGTAATAATACTAATTACCGCTAAAATGATTCCGATGATAATTGCACGCACCACGATTTTACTTTCGTGATAACCTAACTTCTGAAAATGGTGATGTAGAGGAGACATCAAAAAGATTCTACGACCTTCACCAAATTTCTTTTTCGTGTACTTGAAATAAGACACTTGTAACATTACTGATAAACTTTCTGCGAAAAATATTCCGCACAAAATTGGTAGTAACAATTCTTTACGAACGATAATTGCTAAAACAGCAATAATTCCTCCGATTGTTAAACTTCCTGTATCTCCCATGAACACTTGAGCTGGATAGGTATTATACCAAATAAATCCTATCAAACCTCCAAGGAAAGCTCCACAGAAAATCAAGACTTCTTCTGAACGCGGAATAAACATAATGTTCAAATAATCGGCGAACATTAAATTTCCGGAAACGAAAACAAACATCGAGATTGCCGCCATAATCACAGCCGAACTACCTGCTGCTAAACCGTCGATTCCATCTGTTAAATTTGCTCCATTCGATACTGCTGTAATGATAAAAATTACTGCAAAAATAAAAATCGCTGCAACCGCCCATGTTGGTCGATCTTGCGCATCCATCCAAAATAAAATATCAGAATAGTTAAATTCATTTCCTTTCACGAAAGGCATTGTTGTTTCTAACGTTTTTTCTTCTGAACCAAATTTTATTTGTCGGCTGTATTCTGTTTGTTCTGTTCCTACAGGCGTTTTTACTCTATTTTCTTGATGTTTTACAGTAACTGTTGGACTGAAATAAAGCATTAATCCAACTACAACTCCAAGACCAACTTGTCCTAAAATTTTAAATTTACCTTGTAAACCTTCTTTGTTTTTTCTAAAAACTTTGATGTAATCGTCTAAAAAACCAATCACACCTAACCAAATTGTTGAAACCAACAAAATAATAATGTAAATATTATCTAATCTCGCAAAAAGTAAAGTCGGAATTAATGTCGCCAAAATGATGATTAAACCACCCATTGTTGGCGTTCCTGCTTTTTCGATTTGTCCTTTTAAACCTAAATCACGAACAATTTCGCCCATTTGTTCTTTACGTAAATAACTGATGATTCGTTTTCCGTAAAACAAACTGATGAACATTGCCAATAAAATTGCCATTCCCGCGCGGAAAGACGTGTATTGAAACATACGCGCTCCTGGAAAATGGATACCTTCTAAATAATCAAATAAATAGTATAACATTCTTTATTTGTTCAATATTTTACTCAATTCTGATGCAACTTCTACATCAGAAAAATGTGTTCTTACTCCGTTAATTTCTTGATACGTCTCGTGACCTTTTCCCGCAATCAAAATAATATCTTTTGGTTCGGCCATTTTAAGTGCTGTTTTTATAGCTTCTTTTCGATCTGTAATCTTCAAGGTGCGATTATAAAATTGCGCTTTTACACCAACTTCCATTTCGCGAAGAATTTCTTCTGCATCTTCGGTTCTTGGATTATCTGATGTAAAAATGGCAAGATTAGATTTTTCGCTCGCGATATCGGCCATTTCTGGACGTTTTGTTTTATCGCGATCTCCACCACAGCCTACAACTGTTATTAGTTTTTCGTTTTTGGTACGAATCCCTTCTATTGTATCCAAAACATTTTCTAATGCATCAGGTGTATGTGCATAATCTACAATTACGATAATTCCTGACTCCGTTTTGAATGTTTGAAAACGACCATCAACATTTCCTAGTGTGCTCAATGCTTTTAGAACTTCTAACTCATCTTGTCCTAAAATTGACGCTACACCAAAAACTAATAATAAATTATATGCATTGAATTGACCAATTAATGATGTCCAGAATTCTTTTCCGTTGAATTCTAATTGCATTCCATCAAATTGGTGTTCAATAATTTTCCCTTTAAAATCTGCATCAGTTTTTAGCGCATACAATTTTTTCGTAGCAACTGTATTCTGAAGCATTACTTTTCCGTTTTTATCATCTGCATTCGAAATTGCCGTAGACGTTTTTGGCAAATCGTCGAAGAATTTCTTTTTTGCTGCAAGATAATTTGCAAACGTTTTGTGATAATCTAAATGATCGTGTGTGATATTCGTAAATCCAGCCACTTCAAAATGCAAACCAGCAATTCTATTTTGATGAATTCCGTGCGAAGAAACTTCCATAAAAGCAAATTCGCATCCTCTATCTACCGCTTCACGAAACATTTTGTTCAATGTCAAAATATCTGGCGTTGTATGCGTAGACGGAATCACTTCACCATCAATCACAATTTTAATCGTCGAAATTAATGCACAAGCATAACCTAATTTTGTAAACAATTCGTACAACAAAGTTGTCGTTGTTGTTTTTCCATTCGTACCTGTAACTCCAACAAGTTTTAAATCTTTTGTTGGATTTCCATAAAAATTAGAAGCTAAAATTCCTAATGCAATCGTTGAATTTTCAACTTTCACATACGTTACTCCATCAATTAAATTTTCTGGCAAAACTTCGCAAACAATTGCTTTAGCACCTAAACCAATCGCTTTTTCTATATACTGATGACCGTCAACTGTAACTCCATTTACAGCGACAAAAACATCATCGTTTGATACTTTTCTTGAATCAAATTGAATATTATTGACTTCAACTTTTGTTGAACCAATCGTTTCTGAGATGGAAACTTTATATAATAAATCAACTAAATTTCTCATCCTTCCAACATTAAATAAATTGTCTCACCCTTCTTAAATCTTGTTCCCGCAGGAATGGATTGATTTGTTACTTTTCCAAACCCTGAATATTGTACATCTAATCCTAAATTTTCTAATACCGGAATTGCTTTAGACCCTGTATGACCAGTCACATTTGGTACTATATTTTTAGAATTACTAACATTAATATCATCTCCTTTTTTAAACTCTTTCACCGCGTTCTTTTTTACTAAATCGCGTGGCAAAGGTATGGGAGTTTTTGAATATACCCAATCGGCAATTTTCTTAAAAACCGGAGCTGTTACACTACCTCCATAAAACCCTTTGGCTGTATTTGGTTTGTGCACAACTACGATACAAGAATACTTTGGTTTTTCTGCTGGAAAATATCCTGCAAATGAAGCACGATATTGCATTCCTTTACCATCTCGCTTCCAATAATCAACACGAGCAGTACCAGTTTTACCAGCAATATCGTAATTACTATTACTAATAATACGTCCCGTTCCTTGTTCTACTGCACCACGAAGCATTTCTTGCATCTGTTTTACATTTTCCAAAGAAGTTAGTTGATCCACTAAAACAACAGGCTCGAAAACTTTATCAGGTTCACCTTTACGCGTGATTTTATCCATAAATAATGGCTTCAACATTTTACCATTATTTGCCACTGCGTTGTAGAAAGTCACAATTTGAATTGGAGTTAACTGTAAACCATACCCATAACCCATTACAGGCAACGTAATATTACTCCAAGATTTACTATCTGGACGATGCATAATTGGGCTTCCTTCTCCAAGAATATCTACTCCAAGAGGCGAAGTCATATGCCATTTATCCATTTTTTTGAAGAAAGCTTTCGGGTTTTCTCCGTAGTATTTATTAATAATTTTTGCTGTACCAATGTTAGACGATTTTTTCATCACGCCATCCACAGTCAATGTTCCGTATCCGTGTGTATCTGTAATCGTACGACCATAGAATTTATAACTTCCACCTCCCGTTTCTACTGTCGAATTTTTATTGATAAAACCATCATCCATTGCTGCAAGCAACGAAACTGTTTTGAAAGTAGATCCTGGCTCTGCAGCTTCACCAACCGCATAGTTATAATCGTCGATATATGTTCCGTCTTTTTTGCGAGATAAATTCACAATTGCACGAACTTTTCCTGTCTGAACTTCCATTACAACGACACTTCCGTGTTGCGCTTCAAATTCAGAAAGTTGTTTGTACAAAGCATCGTAAGCAACCATTTGTAAATCGGCATCTATTGTTGTGTAAACAGATGAACCCGCTTGAGGCTCTTGCTCCCAACTTTTCATTGGTTTCCATTTTCCACGTCCCATAAATTGTTCCCAACGACGTCCTTCAATACCACTTAATAAGTCAGAATAAGCTCCTTCTAACCCAACTTTTCCACGTTGATCATCGTAACCAATTGTACGAACACCAATGTCTTGAACAATTAATTCTCGTTTTGACTCAGTTTCATGAATAAATCCACCTTTGTTTTGACCTTTGTTGAAGATTGGAAATTTTTTGATGCGTTGATATTGCTCATAATCCAAATCTTTTACTAACATCATGTAGCGATTCTTCTTTTTACGTTCTGTCGAAAATTTGTCGTAAAAATAAGAAGGTGATTTTGTAAACATCTTACCTAAAGAATCGGCAAGATTGTGCATTTCTGTTTTAAATAATTCATCTTTGATCACCGTCAAATCCACATAAACATTGTGTTTTGTAACAGTTGTAGCCATTAATGCGCCATTAGAAGCATATAAATTACCACGCTCCGCCGTAACGGTATCTAATCTAAAATTATTCTTTTCAGCAAAACGCTCTAATTCAACCCCTTCTACAATATTAATTCGAAACATAAAAACAATAATAAAGATGGCCCAAATCGCTAGCGCGCCGGCAAATACCCATCCTTTGATGACAATATTGTTTTTATTTTTCGCTGACTTCGTCATAAACTTTGTCTACTATATAATAAGGTTGTTTATCTGGAATTTTCAAACCATACACTGCTGTACGCTCCAAAATTTCCGTTTCTAATTGCATACGCATCAAATCGCGATGCTTATCTGTATATTGAGATTTTAAATCTTCTACTTTATCTTGTAATTCAGCGATTCGAACCACTTTACGATCAACTAAATGCGAACTCGAAATACTCAAAAAAGCCAAACCTACCAGATACAACATAAACTTCCAGTTTTGTTCTGAGCCAGTTTTGATTAAAAACTCACCTCTCAACAAACCTATAAAAGTTTTTTTCTCTGGTAATATTTTTTTCTTTTTTGCCATTCCTATTTCTTAATCCTCATTACGAACCGCAATACGCATTTTCGCACTACGCGCTCTTGGATTTTCATTAATTTCTTCTTGCGTTGGCACAATCACCTTTGATTGTAAAGGTTTGAAAGGTGCCGACCAATTTCCAAAAACATCACGTTCAGGTTCACCTTCAAACATTCCGTTTTTCATGTAGCGTTTTGTTAAACGATCTTCTAACGAATGATACGAAATAATCACCAAACGACCACCTGGTTTTATCACTTCTCCACATTGCGTTAACATCTCTTTCAATGCAGCCATTTCATCATTTGCTTCGATTCGTAATGCCTGAAACATTTGAGCGAAAAATTTATTTTCTTTCATTTTTGGAATGAATGAAAAAATTTGCTTCAACTCATCAATTGTATTAATTTGTTTATCTGCTCTTGCTTTCACAACTTCTCTCGCCAAACGATACGAACCTTGCAATTCTCCAAAATCATAAAAAACACGAGCAAGATCTTCTTCTTCGTATTCATTAATAATTGTTTTGGCAGAAAGTTTTGCATTCTGATTCATTCGCATATCCAATTCTCCATCAAAGCGAGTTGAAAAACCACGTTCTGGCGTATCAAACTGATGAGAAGAAACTCCCAAATCACCCAAAACACCATCAACTTGTTTTATTGCACGAAATCTTAAATTATTTTTCAAGAATCTAAAATTTTGTTCAACTAACTCAAATCGATCATCATCAATTTTATTGCGAACCGCATCTACATCTTGATCAAATGAAAATAATTTCCCATTTTTATCCAAACGACTTAATATTTCACGTGAGTGTCCTCCACCCCCGAACGTACAATCTACATATATACCTGATTCGTTAATAATTAACGCATCAACACTATCTTTTAATAATACTGGATTATGATATTCACTCATCTTCTCCTAAATTTCCCATTACATCTTCTGCCAAAGAAGCAAAATCTAAATCATCTACATTAATCGACTCTTCATATTTGTCTTTATCCCAAATCTCGATCATATTTACAGAAGAATTCAGAACGACTTCTTTATTAATTTCTGCAAATTTCACTAAATCTTTTGAAATCTGTAGCCTTCCATTTGCATCAACTTCGACAATTTTTAATCCAGCCGTAAAAATTCTAATAAAATCATTGTTTTTCTTCACAAATCGATTCAATTTATTCAAATCATTCATCACTTTTTCCCATTCTTTCATTGGATGCAGTTCTAAACAATTTTGAAACACAGATCTTTTCAACACAAAGCCATCTTCCAAACATTCAGCAAGTTGTTTCTTCAAACCCGCTGGTATTGGGAGCCTACCCTTTGTATCTACCTTACACTCATATGTTCCAATTAATGAATTCATGATAGAATTTTTTCAAAAATAAAGAAAATATTACCACAAATTACCATTTTTTACCACTTTTATTGAAATAGTTATCAACAATTTAAAATTTAGTATCAGATAGTTATGTTTTTTCTAACGCTAACCCCATGTATAAAATGAGAAATAATGTTTATATAGACCTTGTTTTGATAAGTGATTAATATGGATTGTTAAAGTTTTTCATATAAACCACGAAATAAAAAATATAATTAATTAAATTTGTCGACTTAATATCGAGTAAATGTTTTTTAGCTTAAAGAAAAAAGATAAGTTCTCTTACATAGAAGAAGGAGAAGGACAACCAATTGTTTTGCTTCATGGATTAATGGGTGAACTTAGCAATTTCAGCTCACTTACAAATTATTATGCACAAAGAGGATATAAGGTTTTCGCACCAGAATTGCCATTATATTCTTTATCTGTCATCAATACTAATATCAAAAATATTGCAAAACATGTTGCAAATTTTATTGAAGAAGTCGTTAAAGAACCAGCTATTTTAGTTGGAAATTCTTTAGGAGGACATATTGGTTTGATGGTTTGTCACAGACATCCAGAATATGTAAAAGCACTTTGTTTAACAGGAAGTTCTGGTTTGTACGAAAAATCTTTTGGAGAAACTTATCCAAAACGTGGTAATTACGAATATGTAGAACGTAAAACGCGCGAAGTTTTTTACGATCCTGCTATCGCTACAAAAGAAATTGTAGATGATGTTTTTGACACTGTAAATGACAGAAATAAAGCTATCAAAACTTTATATATCGCAAGAGACGCGATCAAATCTAACATGAAAGATGATTTAAAAGACATCAAAATGCCTGTTTGTTTGATTTGGGGAAAACAAGATAATGTAACTCCACCAGAAGTTGCAATAGAATTTGAAGAAGAATTACCAGACGCTTCTTTATTTTGGATTGATAAATGTGGGCACGCTCCAATGATGGAACACCCTGAATTATTCAACGAAATTTTATACAAATGGCTAATCGAAAAACAATTAGATCCAGCCACTAAAGCATAATTATGATTAAAAAAGCTGAATTCGTAAAAAGTTCGCAAAAATATACAGATTGTCCAGATCCTTTCAAACCAGAATACGCATTTATTGGGCGTTCTAATGTTGGAAAATCATCATTAATCAATATGTTAGCAGATAAAAAAGCATTAGCTAAAACTTCTGCAACTCCAGGTAAAACTCAATTGATTAATACATTCGAAATGGACGATACTTGGTATTTAGCCGATTTACCAGGTTATGGTTTTGCTAAAGCACCAAAAGGTGTTCGTGGTGGTTTCAATAAAATGATTTATGATTACATTGAGTTTCGTAAAAACTTGGTCAATGTTTTTTTATTGATTGATTCTCGACACACGCCTCAAAAAATAGATTTACAGTTTATGGAATGGTTAGGAAACAAACAAATTCCGTTTGCGATTGTGTTTACAAAATTAGACAAACTAACGAGTACACAAATGCAAAAAAACTTGAATCACTACAAAAACGAGTTATTAAAAACTTGGGAAGAATTACCAAAAATATTTACAAGTTCGGCTTCGAGTAAAATTGGTAAATTAGAAATCTTAGGCTACATTGATAGTTTGAACGAACATCTTGTAGACGAGTTTAAGAAAGAACAATACAAAAAAGAATATTAAAAAAGTCGGAACATAGTTCCGACTTTTTTGTTTATTACTCTCCTAATTCAGCAGATTTTGTTTTCAAATCATTGATACAAGGTTCTATTAATTTCATTAATCGTTCTTGTAATTCAGGTGTTGGATTATTCATTTGCATCATTTCTGTATATGTAAATTCATCCATCATTTTATCTGTCGAACAGTCACAATATTTTGTAATCAGCTCTTTTTTAGCCGCAGATATCCCTGGTGTTATTGCCGCTTGTTCACAAGCCGTCATTGCCTGAGCTTTTTGCTCTGTATTGTTTTTATCAGCTTTCGAATTACAGCTAATAATGGTTAATCCAAAGATTAATCCTAAAATAATTTTATCCATAGGTAATAGATTTTAATCTTGTTAAGATAATGATTATTAATTATTTCACAAAATTATTCACAGCTTCAACATAACCTGGTAAACCTTTTCCTGAAATAATTTTTAGACAACTTTCACCTGTTACACTATTTTTTCTGAAATCTTCGCGCGCATAAATATCCGAAATATGAACTTCTATCACTTTAGTCGTAATCGCTTTTATCGCATCTGCAATCGCATACGAATAATGCGTATACGCACCAGCATTCAAGATAATTCCGTCATATTTAAAACCAATTTCGTGCAATTTATCAATAATATCTCCTTCGTGATTTGATTGAAAATAATGCAACGAAACTTCTGGAAATTGCTTTCTCAATTCATTTTCAAAAAAATCTTCGAAAGTTTGTGTTCCATAAATCTCTGGTTCGCGAACGCCAAGTAAATTTAAATTAGGTCCGTTTATAATTTGTATTTGTTTCATTTTCTTTATTTTATAAATATAAATTCCTTTTTTAAATCGAAAAACTTTAATTTTTTCTTTTTTTTAATCAATTTTTTACTTTTTATTAAGTTTTGGCACAAACCTTGTATATATACAATCACCAACCTATTATCATATAAAACCAATCTAAACCAAAAAAATCAACCAAACCTTAAAATCTCAGTTAAACTTGATTAACTGAGATTTTTATTTTTAGTATCCATACTTACCTTTCCACTTTTGATTCAGCGATTGTTTATCCACTTGTTCTCGCTTATTATTTCCTGGCTCATAAAAAGTCGTCCCCGAAATTTCATTTGGTAAAAATTCTTGTTCAGCAAAATTTCCTGGAAAATCGTGCGAATATTTATATTCTTTTCCATAATCCAAATCTTTCATCAGCTTAGTTGGTGCATTTCGTAAATGCAACGGAACAGGTAAATCCCCTGTTTGTTTCACAACTTGTTGCGCTTTACCAATCGCTAAATAGGTTGCATTACTTTTTGGAGAATTCGCCAAATAAACCGCACATTGACTCAATAATATTCGAGATTCTGGATAACCAATTACCGAAACAGCCTGAAATGTATTATTCGCCAAAATCATCGCTGTTGGATTTGCATTTCCCACATCTTCGGAAGCTGAAATCAACATTCTTCGCGCAATAAATTTCAAATCTTCACCACCTTCAATCATTCGAGCTAACCAATAAACCGCTCCATTTGGATCTGAACCACGAATCGATTTGATAAAAGCTGAAATAATATCATAATGTTGTTCACCCGTTTTATCATAACGCGCTAAATTTTGCTGAATACGTTCATGCACAATTTCATCGTTGATGATGATTTTATCAGTTGGAGAAAAACTATTAATTACCAACTCCAAACCATTCAATAATTTTCTTGCATCACCTCCCGAATATCTTAATAATGCATTTGTTTCAACTAATTCAATATTTAATATAGATAAAACTGTATCTTTTTTTGTAGCTCGTTCAATCAAATCGACTAAATCTTCTTTTTCGAGATGTTTCAACACATAAACTTGCGCACGTGAAAGCAAAGCTGGCACAACTTCGAAACTTGGATTTTCGGTTGTCGCTCCAATCAAAGTCACCAAACCAGTTTCTACCGCTCCCAACAAACTGTCTTGCTGTGATTTATTGAAACGATGAATTTCATCTATAAATAAAATCGGATTTTTCGTTCCCGAAAACAAATTTTGATTCTTTGCTTTTTCAATTACTTCACGCACTTCTTTCACACCAGAATTTATGGCGCTCAACGTATAAAATGGTCGATCAGTTAATTCGGAAATCAATTGAGCTAGTGTCGTTTTTCCTGTCCCTGGCGGTCCCCAAAAAATCATCGAAGCAATCATATCATGTTGCAACATCATTTTTATTGGTCCGTTTTCGCCCACCAAATGCTTTTGATTAATGTATTCTTCAAGCGTTTTTGGACGCATTCTTTCAGCTAAAGGCGCATTCATAAAATCTTGTTTAGATTTCAAAGTTAGGGAATGTTTTGTCAAAATGAATGATTTTTTGGGCGACATATTTTGGCATTTAGATTTATTTTCTTTGTGTTAGAATAAAAATTAAAATGATGAAGAAAGCGTTAGAATGTGCTTTAATTTTAACAAGAAAGCACCAACTTTTGGGTGATAAAATTGCTTTATCAACTGATTATTTGAAAAAGATTGAACTAAAAGATAAACAATCAGAAATCAATAAACAAATGATTGAGTTTTTGGTCGAATTGCAAGAATTTGTAGAATTTATCAGAGTAAATCAAGAACTTAGATTGATGTATGTTGAATTGGTGAATTATTATTTCACACAAATTCATCATCAAATTAATTTTTATGAAATAGAATTGGACCGTTTAGAATTTGAATCAAAATTCTCAATCAATATGATTAATCAATTTAATCAAAACGAAAAAAATAATGAAATAAATTCGGTTCAAGAAAAACTAAATTTATATTACACGATTATTAATTCGTAGAAAAACGTTTTCGGCATAATTTTTTATTGTAAATTCGACTTAATATTTAGAATTTGAAATGAAAAAATTAACTATGTTTTTTAGCTTAATGATTTTATCATTAAGTTTTGCATTTGGTCAACAAACTGAAAAACCAAAAATTTATAGCGAAGAAGCAAATCCGAAAGTAGATATTGCGAATGCGGTACAAAAAGCTTCTGCAGAAAAGAAACACGTTTTATTGCAAATTGGAGGTAATTGGTGCGCTTGGTGTGTGATGTTTGATAAATTGACAAAAGAAAATCAAGAAGTAAAAGATTATATTGCGAATAATTATGAAGTGGTTCATGTAAATTATTCTCCAAAAAATAAAAACGAAGAAACGTTAGCTGCATTGAAACACCCAGAGCGTTTTGGATTTCCTGTTTTTGTAATTTTAGATGAGAAAGGAAATTTAATTCACACACAAAACTCAGCTTATCTTGAAAGCAAAGAAGTGAAAGGACATGATCCGAAAGTTGTGTTAGAGTTTTTACAAAACTGGTCTTACAAAGCATTAGATCCAGCGAGTTATACTAAAAAATAATATGCGTTAAGCACGTATCGTATAGAGAATCAATCAGCAAAAGCATAAACTTTTTAGATTGATTCTTTTTTATTTCGGTTATTGATTAACTTTGTGAGATGAACAAAATTTTGGTTACACCATTTATTCTGTTGGTAAGATTTTATCAATTAGCGATTTCTCCTTGGATGGGAAGCAATTGTAGATATCAACCAACTTGCTCTTCTTATATGATAGAGGCGCTAAAAGAACATGGTTTGCTAAAAGGTTTGTGGCTCGGAACAAAAAGAATTGGTCGCTGTCATCCTTGGGGAGGACATGGATACGACCCTGTACCTAAAAAGAAAAATTAATGATTAACTTAATTTCGTTTATCGATTGGAATCCAAAACCTTATTTATTTGAAATAGCAGGATTCAAAGTACATATTTACAGTTTATGTTGGATAGTCGCCTTTGTCGTAGGCTGGTATTTGATGTCAAATATTTTCAAGAAAGAAAATCAGAAAAAAGAATTACTTGACCCTTTATTCCTTTACACATTTATTGGAGCAATTGTAGGTGCAAGACTCGGAGAATATATTTTTTATGATCCTGCTGCGTTTATTGAACGACCAATCGAAGTTTTCTTACCTGTACAACACTCACCAGGACAAAGTGCTTTCTTTGGATTATTACAAGATTACGAATTTGTAGGATTTAGTGGACTTGCAAGTCACGGAGCTGCATTAGGTGTAATTTTAACTTCCTATTTATTTAGTAGAAAATATTTGCATCGTAATGTATTGTGGTTGTTAGACCGTATTGCTGTTGTTGTTCCTTTTGGTGGAGCTGCGGTTCGAATTGGAAATTTTTACAACTCAGAAATTGTAGGAAAAGCATCAGAATTACCTTGGGCAGTAAAATTTCATCAACAAAGTTTGGGATATGGAGAAGTAATTCCTCGTCATCCAGCTCAAATTTATGAAGCGATTGGATATGTTATCTTAGGAATTATTATGCTTTATATGTACAACAAAACAGATAAGACAAAATATTTGGGAGCTTTGTTAGGCATATTCTTATTTTTATTATTTTTAATACGATTTGTTGTTGAGTTCTATAAAGAAAATCAAGGAGAAGAAGCAGTTGCTCAAATGTTGAATATAGGATTAAACAATGGTCAAATCTTAAGTATTCCTTTTATGTTAATCGGTTTATACTTATTTATCTCTTCTAAAAATAGATTAGATATCAATCAACCTTAGAATTATTATAAACTTAGAAATAAATTATAGACTTATGGGATTTTTTAAAGAATTTAAAGAGTTTGCAGTAAAAGGTAACGTAGTAGATTTAGCTGTCGGTGTAGTTATCGGTGGTGCCTTTGGTAAAATTGTTACTTCTTTAGTTGAAGATATCATTACGCCAGCCATTTTAAATCCAGCCTTGAAAGCTATTGACGCTGAAAATTTAGCTGCATTAGTAATACCAGGGACTGCAATTAAATATGGTAGCTTTTTAGCTGCTGCTATTTCTTTTATAGTTGTTGCATTTGCTTTATTCGTAATGATTAAAGGAATTAACAAATTGAAAAAAGAAGCCCCTGCTGAAGAACCAGCTCCTGCAGGACCAACACAAGAAGAATTATTGGCTGAAATTCGTGATTTGTTAAAAAACAAATAATTCGTTTTCATTCAAAATGATAAAAAAATGGATCGCAATTGCGATCCATTTTTTTATCGATTATTTTCAAACTCTTAAGAAGCTGCTTGCATTTGCATTTCTTCTCCACCTCCCATTTCTTCTCCATCTGGGCGTTGTTGTTTATTCTTTTCTCTTTCGTTTGTTTTCTTAAAACGATATGTAAACGATAAGTTAATTGAACGTTTCATCCAACGCATACTTTCGTAATTAGTGTAATCTGCTCCATAAGTAGTGGATTCTCTTTTTCTTGAGTTGAACACGTCACGAATATTTAAAGATAATGTAGCTTGTTTGTTGAATAAATCTTTTGATAAAGAAAAATCCATTGACAAATTATCTTCAATTTTTTGTTGAGCCGTTTTCATGCTTCCCATGTAATTTCCAGCAACCTGAATTTTGAAATCTGCAGGTAATATAAAGTTAGAAGACAAACGTCCACGAGAACTAAATCCGTCTCCAGAGAAATCTTGCGTATCTACTTTTGTACTTTCTACTCCTGTTACAGGATCTTTTACAACGTTTGTTTCTTCGTAGAAACCTGTTCTATTGTATCCAAATAAATTTACATTGAACATCAAACTCCACCATTTAGCTGGTTTGTAAGTCGCTGTTAAATCTAAACCATAACGATCTTCATCACCAATGTTGATTGGTTTTGTAATAAATACTTCATCTCCGTTATCGTTATAATTTTTACGTTGAAACTGATTAATCATATCAGTTGTTCTTTGGTAAAATAAACTTGGCGTTACCATCAACTTTCCTACAGTTGTGATATAAGCTAACTCGTATGAATTTGTATAAGTAGGATTAAGATCTGGATTACCATTTCTTACATTTCTATCATCTGTTGCAGAAAAGAAAGGCATTAACATGAATCCCATTGGACGACGAACACGACGAGAATAACTTAATTGTAATTCGTTTTTCTCAGTAAACTTATAATTCAACGTTAATGTTGGGAATAAATCTGTATATTTTTTTGAAATATTTTCTCCGCTTGTGTAGTTTTTGATTTTCATATCAGAACTCTCTAAACGTAAACCTGCGAAGTATTGAAATTTTTCTCCAATTGCATTTCCATATTGTGCATAAGCCGCTAATACATTTTGTTGATTATCTACATTTGCAAAAAATCTACTATCAGCTTCGTAATCTCCAGCGTCAGTTAAAAAGAATGTTCTGTTATTAGTTTTCGTATCGCTAAAATCTGCACGAGCACCTAATTCAAATTTTCCTTTTTCTCCAATTGGACGAACATAATCTGCTGTTAAAACTACATTTTTCTGATCTTCTAAATTATCAGTAATACGATTTGTAATTTCATCTACATAGTTACCTGTAGTTTTGTCTAATACTTTTGTTAAACCATTAACAAAACCATCTTCGTCTTCTTTTTGAGACGAAAAACGTCCTGTGAATGCAAATTCATGACCTTTTTTATCAAACTCGTGTTTATAATTAAAATCTAAATCAAAGTTATTTTCAATTTCTTTCTCATTCTGAAGATTATATTCATTCTTCAAGAAAGTCATTGCATTATCAAAGTAATTATAATCAACTAAAGCATTGTTATTTCCATTATTGTAACGATAACCTGCAGATAAACCTATTGTATTTTTATCATCTAAATAATATTCTCCACCCAAACGAATGTTGTAATTTCTACGAATTCTATTATTATCTCGGTTTGTAGATCTATATTGTTTTACAACATCTGTTCCTTCATTATAACTTGTCATAAAAGCAGAACCTTCACCTTCTCTATCCATATAACGAGAACCTAAAGTTGTAAAAATGTTATATTTTTTTGTTTTATAATTCAAGTTTACATTTCCTCCAACCATTTTAGGAATTCCTCCATTCAAGGTTACAGAACCATTAAAACCTGTATTAGAACCTTTTTTCAATACAATATTGATGATCCCCGCAGAACCTGAAGCTTCGTAACGAGCAGAAGGGTTTGTTACCAATTCAATACGTTCTACATTTTCGGCTGGAATATTTTTTAAAGCTTCCGCTACATCAGAAACACCCAACATTCCCGAAGGTTTTCCATCAATCAAGAATTTTACATTATCATTTCCTCTCAACGAAACATTTCCTTCTGCATCAACAGAAACCGATGGTACATTTGCTAAAGCATCAGACAATGTTTGACCTTGCGACATTGGATCATTCGCCATATCATACACTTTTTTGTCCAATTCTACTTTATAAATTGGCTTTTCCGCTGTTACAACTGCTGCTCCTAACGAAACTGTTTGCGTCGTTTTTACAGTAAAAGTACCTAGATCTAATGCAGATTCTAAATTAATCTGTTTTTCTATTACATCGTATCCCAATGGCTCAATCACAAGAACATATTGCCCAGCCTTTGCTTCTACTGTAAATTCTCCTTTTGCATCCGTTGCCGCTTCTGCCACAACTCCATCTTCCGAGCTTTCAAGCGATATTGTAGTGTATTCTACAGGTTTGTTTTCACTTGATAAGACTTTCCCTTTAATTTTTAAAAGCTCTTGCGCATTCAATCCTGCACAAACACAAATAAAAATCAAAGCAAATAAACTTCTTAACCTCATTTGTTTAATTTTTCGTTTTGTAGTTTTATAATTTTACAACTTGTTTGACAATCCTTTTTGGAAAAGGTTTAATCGATTTCAAAAATAATTTAAAAAATATTGGTCGATTATTCATCACAAATGTTACATCTTTTAAAAGATTTCATCATAACCGAAAAATTTTAACATTTATCGTTTTAAACCTTTTTAATTTTTTGAAGTCTTAAGAATAAATAAAACAAAAAAAGTTGATAATTATGAGAACAGCATTTTATAAATATGTAGGATTAGGATTAATTGCTTTCACTTTAACAACTGCTTCAGCGCAAGACAGAAATGAAGGATCGAGAGAGCAGAAATTACAACAATTAAAAAAAGATTTGAACTTGACAGATGCGCAAGTCATCAAAATCAAACAAATTGAGGACAGCTACAAAGACGAAAAAATTGAATTGAAAAAGAAAATGAAAGAAGTTCGTCAAAAGGAGTTTAATGAAATCAATGCTGTTTTTACGCCAGAACAAAAAGCAACATTGAAGGAATTGCACGCCAAAAAACATCAAAATAAAAAAGGAGCTAATTAATAGCTCCTTTTCCTTTTTGATATATTTTAAAATTTAGTACGCTTTTGCATATAAAACTCTGTATTTTGCAGGTTTTCCAGAGAAAACATCTACTCCTTCTGTAGGTGTTTCAAAAGCTTGAGGAATACAACGAATTGTTGCTTTCGTCGCATTTTTCACCGCTTCTTCTGTTTCTTCTGTTCCGTCCCATAAAGCTGAAACAAAACCACCTTTATTCTCGATAATATCTTTGAATTCTTCAAAAGTTGTTGTCTCTGTTGTGTGAGTATCTCTAAAATCTGACGCTTTTTGGAATAAATTAGTTTGAATATCTTCTAACAATTTTTCCACTTCAGTTGACACATCATCCAATGCAATAAATTGCTTTTCTAATGTATCGCGGCGAGCAACCTCAACATGACCTTTTTCTAAATCTTTTGGTCCAATTGCAATACGAACAGGAACACCTTTCAATTCGTATTCAGCAAATTTCCAACCTGGTTTCGTTTTATCATCATCATCAAATTTGATCGAAATTCCTTTCGCTTTCAATTCAGACGAAAATTTATCCACCACTTGACGAATTTCTTCTAATTGTTCTTCTGTTTTATAAATTGGAACAACAACAACCTGAATTGGTGCTAATTTTGGAGGTAATACTAATCCTAAATCGTCAGAATGCGTCATAATTAATGCACCCATCAAACGAGTAGAAACTCCCCAAGAAGTTGCCCAAACATATTCTTGTTTTCCTTCTTTACTTGCGAATTTTACATCAAAAGCTTTTGCGAAGTTTTGCCCTAAAAAGTGAGAAGTTCCCGCTTGTAAAGCTTTACCATCTTGCATCAACGCTTCAATTGTGTACGTATCATCTGCACCTGCAAAACGCTCAGAATCTGACTTTCTTCCTTTTACAACTGGAATTGCCATAAAATTCTCTACAACATCCGCATATACTTCTTGCATTTGTTGCGCTTCCGCAATTGCTTCTTCTTTTGTTTCATGTGCAGTGTGTCCTTCTTGCCATAAAAACTCGGCAGTTCTCAAAAACAAACGCGTACGCATTTCCCAACGCACAACATTTGCCCATTGATTAATCAGAATTGGTAAATCGCGATAAGATTGTATCCAACCTTTGTATGTACTCCAAATAATTGCTTCTGAAGTAGGACGAACAATTAATTCTTCTTCCAATTTTGCTTCTGGATCTACAATTAATTTTCCTTTGTTATCAGGATCATTTTTCAATCGATAATGCGTTACAACCGCACATTCTTTCGCAAAACCTTCTGCGTTTTTTTCTTCGGCTTCGAATAAACTTTTAGGAACAAATAAGGGGAAATAAGCATTTTGATGACCTGTTTCTTTAAATCTTTTGTCTAATTCTGCTTGTAGTTTTTCCCAAATAGCATAGCCATATGGTTTGATCACCATACACCCTCTAACCTTCGAATTCTCAGCTAAATTTGCTTTTACAACAAGCTCATTGTACCACTTAGAATAATCCTCAGCACGAGTTGTTAATTTTGCCATAATCTTTTATATTTGTTGATAAGTTTCGTATCTTTACTTGGCATAAAAATTGCCTTTAAATTTATGCAAATTTAATTATTACAAACGATGTAAATTTATAATTATGAACAAAGTTTATAAAATTTCTGCAACTACATTAATTCTTGTGGCTGCATTAGGAATTTCATCTTGTTCGACTTATCAACCAAGTGGTTACGAAAGCGACGGAGTTTACTATAATCCGAAAACAGATAAAACCTATCAACAAGCTCAACTACAACATGGTAACGAGCAAGGAGAACAAGAAAATAAAGGGGAAATAAAAATTGGTAGTCCATACTTCGATGCAGAAGGAAATGGTGCTGAACAATTTTATTACCAAGATGATGTTGATAGCACAAATGATAATACTCAATCTAAATCAGCAACCAAAGTTAAAATTAACGGATATGGTTTAGGTGGTTACAATTATTTTGGAAACAACGACTATACATTAACTTATAACGGATCGAGTAATTATAACTGGGGACGTAATGATGGTGTAGAAATTAATATCTGGAACAACTATCCTTGGTACAGCTACGGATGGGGAGGTTTCTATAATCCATATCGTTGGGGATATTACAATCCTTACTACGGTGGATATTACGGAGGTTACTACGGATGGAACAATTGGTACGGATATCCTGGTTATTATGGATATTATGGTTGGGGATATTACAATCCTTACTACGGTGGATATTACGGAGGTTACTACGGATGGAACAATTGGTACGGATATCCTGGTTATTATGGATATTATGGTTGGGGTTGGAATAGACCTTACTACGGTGGATATTACGGAGGTTACTACGGATGGAACAATTGGTACGGATATCCTGGTTATTATGGATATGGATATGGATACAATCGTCCAAGAGGAATTTATTCTCAACCAGGTTACAGAAATGGTGGTCGTTTAAATAACACGATTAATTCTACTCGTCCTGTTGGAAGTTTAAATGGTAGAAACAACCAAATCTCTACAGGTTTAAGACCAACTCGTGATAATACAATTAACAATACAACACGTCCAACTCGTGAAGTAAGACCGACACAAACACAACAGCCTACTTACAACACAAGACCGACTCGCGAAGCTCAACAATACCAACAACCAACGAGAAGCTATGAAAGAACAAATAGCATGAACAATTCTCGCCCATCATATTCTACACCTTCTCCAAGTAGAGGTAGTAGTATGAGTAGCGGAAGCATGGGAGGTGGTTCTCGCGGAAGTAGCACAGGAGGAGGCTCTCGTGGTGGAGGAAGAAGATAACTAGATTTAGATCATATAAAAATGAAAAAAATATTATTAAGCCTTTGTACCTTAGCTGGTACATTGGCTTTTGCACAACAGAACAAAGGATACGAAACTCAGTATTCTACAAATGCTATAAATTTATATTCGCAAGATATTAACAGCGGAAATGCTAAATATATTGGTGTTGGTGGAGCTGTTGGTGCATTAGGAAGTGACATTACTTCTGTCGAGCAAAACCCTGCTGGATTAGGAGTAGCAATTAACTCTGATGTCCAAGTAACAGCTGGTGTTTCTACTTTTAGCAACAAAACTAATTTCGGAACAAATATCAAAGAATCTGAAAGCAATTTTGATTTCCAACAATTTGGAGGAACATTTGTTTTTGCAAATGAAGCTTCAAAATGGAATCGTTTTACAGTTGGTGTCGCTTATCTTAATCAGCGTTTAGACAATTATTCATCAATTGGAACAAATGAAGGTATTAAATTTGCTGATCCAGACGGAACTTTCAATGGTTACATCAAAGATATTGATGGATATAAATCTAAATTCTCTGTTAATTTAGGAACAAGTTATGATGACAAAATTTATTTGGGGTTTGGATTAAACTTCCACGAAACTAACTATTCGGGTTACGAACAATATGCAGAGCGTGATGACGAGAATGGAAAAACCTACGTATACAATGCAGATGGAGCTCCATATAGTGAAATTGGGCAAGGATTTTCTTTCTCTTTAGGTGCTATTTACAAAGTGAATCACAATGTACGTTTAGGAGCGGCTTATCATTCTCCTGTTTGGTACAATGTTTCGGAAGATTATTATGCAGCAAACTTCATCAATAACGGAACTGCTGTAGTTTCTTATTATATGTATTCTTCTGATTACGATATGACACGTGGTGGTCGCCTTGTAGGAAGTTTAGGTTTTGTTGTTGGTAAAAATTTATCTCTGGGTGCTGATTATACCTATCACATGAACAATGATACAAAATTAAAACCATCACAATATTTTAATTCTTCTAATAATTTTATCAATGATTTTGTAAAAAATTCAAGTGAAGTTAGAGTTGGTGCAGAATACCGTGTAGATCGTTTCAAAGTAAGAGCGGGTTATAATTATGTAACTTCTCCTTACAAAGATTTTACGATGGATATTGCGAACGAAAACAATGTTGTGACAAATGCAGCTGTTTTATCGAAAGCATTTCAAGGAGATATCAATCGTGCAAGTTTTGGTTTAGGATATGATTTTGGTGGATTCTATATAGATGCAGCTTATCAATATCAAACGCAAAAATATCAACAATTGATTGGTGGAACAGATTATATTAATATTAATAATGAATTTGTTTCTTTACCTAATACTTATGCTCCAAAAGTTAAATTAGACAACAATTTATTCTTATTGACATTAGGTTGGCAATTCTAATAAAGAAAATAGATATAAAAAATCGGATGAAATTCATCCGATTTTTTTGTAGTACTAAATATTAACTTATCATAGTTTTAAACAAAAACTATTAGTTTATTCTTTTGATAGAAGACATTCCAGAAGTGCTCACTTTCGTTTTCAAACTATTTTCGTCTACATAACGAACAGAACTCGCTCCAGAACTATCAGCAGTCAAATTATTCACAGCCCAAACTGTTGTAGAACTTGCTCCTGAACAATCAACAACTACATTCGCAGCTTTCAATTCTTTTCCAACAAATGAAGAAGCTCCCGAAACTGAAATGTTTAAATCCTGTACATTTCCAGAAATTTTCATACTTGATGCACCAGAATTATCAACCGAAATAGAATTAGAAACTACATCTAATTTCAAATTACTTGCTCCTGATAAATCAACCGCCATTTTTTCTACTTTTTGTGTTGGTAAAACGGTTACATTCGTTGCACCAGAAAGATTAAATGAACGTAATTTTTGATGAGGGAATTTAATTTTAATAGAAGAATTTTTCAAGTTTATGGTTCCATTAATTTTCATCACCAAAACACCATTTTTCACTTCAGTCGTGATTCTATTCATAATATTATCTGGCGCTTCAACCGAAATTTGACCATTATAATTACCATCCTCGACTGTAACACTTATTGCGCTACTTACGTCAATTCCTTCAAAAGAAGCAACTTTACGCGTTTCCGTAACTGTATTACTACTCGCTTCTACTCGATCTAAATAATTAGAAGCTGGTGATTTAGAATTTAAATCAACCGAACAACTCGCAAATCCTAACGAACTGAATATTAAAATTGGAAGAAAAATGTATTTCATATAGATGTCTTTTATTATATAGACGCATTAACTTCTAAAAAGTTACAAAAAATATTCACTTTATTTATCATTCTAAATCAATCCGTCATAAATATTTAGTAATTTCGCTAACTATGAAAATCATCAGTTACAATGTAAATGGAATTCGCGCTGCGATGACGAAAGGTTTGGTTGAATGGTTAGAAGCTGCACAACCAGATGTTTTATGTATTCAAGAAACAAAAGCAATGCAAGAACAAGTGGACACAAAACCGTTTGAGGAATTGGGTTATCACATTTATTGGCATGCAGCAGAGAAAAAAGGATACAGCGGAGTGGCTATTTTCTCGAAAATAAAACCAAATCATGTACAAATAGGAACTGGAATAGATTATATTGACAGAGAAGGTCGCGTTTTGCGACTTGATTTTGACAATGTTTCGGTAATTAGTTTGTATTTGCCAAGTGGAACAAATATTGATCGATTAGACTTTAAATTACAATTTTGCGAAGATTTTAAAGATTATATCAAAGAACTTAAAATCTCTCATCCAAACATTGTAATTTGTGGCGATTATAACATTTGTCACGAAGCAATTGATATTCACGATCCTGTTCGTAATGCAAAAGTTTCTGGTTTTTTACCTGTCGAAAGAGAATGGATGACTGCTTTTCTTGATGAATGTAATATGATTGATTCTTTCCGTTATTTTGTAAAAGAACCTCATCATTACTCATGGTGGTCTTATCGTGCAAATGCGCGTAACAATAACAAAGGTTGGAGAATCGATTACAATATGGTGAGTAATACATTAGAAAAAAATATGACGCGTGCAACGATTTTACCAGATGCGAAGCACTCAGATCATTGTCCTGTTTTATTAGAATTAGACGTTTAAGATTATATAAATGAAAAAAATTGTACTTTGTTGTTTAACACTTTTTGCCATTGCAAGTTGCGTTCCTCAGAAACAACACCAAGAATTGGAAGCTAATTATTACAAAGCATTAGACGATCAATCAAATACATCTAAAGATTTGACATTAGCTAATTTGAAAATCGAAACTCTTGAAAAAGATTTAGCAAAAGCTAAAAGCGAATTATACATCAAAGATACAGCTTTGACAAATGCGCAAGCTATGATTAGAATGGCTCAAAAAGAACATGATACTAATTTGCAAGAATTGTATTCTGCATTGAATAGTTCTGGAGAAAAATCAAAACTTTTCTATACTCAATTAAACGAAAAAGAAAAGCAAGTTGCAGAATTAACGCAAAAAGTAAAAGATTTAGATGCTAAGATTGATCAAAAAGATACAGAAATCTTCAATCTAAAAAGACAAATCTTAACACAAGAGATTAACCAAAAGGTTTCGGAAGCAACAGCTACGCCTCCTAAAACAACAACTCCAGCAAAACCAAAAACAACAACAAAAAAGTAAATATAAAAGTCTTATCATAATTGGTAAGACTTTTTTTATTCTTTAAATCGAAGTAACTTTGCAAGAACTAAAAAGTTTTAATGAAAGTTATTTGCGAAACAAAAAGTTTGGTATTACGAGAGTTTTTCGAAATTGATGCATTCGAATTATTTCAATTAAATTCTGACAAAGAATTGATGAAAATTGTCAACGAAAAACCATATAAATCTGAAGACGAAGCGAAGTTTTTTATCGAAAATATGGAGAAACATTACCAAGAACATGGTTTTGGTCTTTGGGGTGTTCACGAGAAAAAAAGCGGACGATTTGTTGGTTGGGGAGGTTTGCGTCAAACAAAATACGGTGCAGTTATCAACATTCGTCTGAAACGCAAATTTCAGAATAAAGGTTACGGAACAGAAGTTTTGAATGCGATTGTAGATTATGCAAAAAATGAATTGAAATTAGATAAAATTGCTGCAAAAGCAAATGCAAATCAACCCGAAACGTTGAAACTTTTACAAAAATCTAAACTTCAACAATCAGAAGAAAACGAATTAATTTATAAGTTATAATACACCTTTTACTTAACATAAAAGGTGTTATAGATGTTAATAATACCTATCTATAGACAGAAATATCTTGAATTATCTTTTCTCCATAAAAATCCTTTTCCTCGTTTGTGAAATAAAAATCATTTTTTTGATAAAGATATTTTACATCACGATAAGGTATAAAATCTTTCCAAGTAATTAATAATGTTATAGCATTTCCAAAACTATATTCCTTACTTGTAAATTTAAAACGAGAGGTTTTAATGATGTTTTTCTCACGAAGTGGTGTAAACCAAACTGTTTTTGGTTTTATTTTTGTCATATCATTTAATAAAACTGAAAATGGTTTACCTATATAGTTTGCTTTATTTATTTCAAATTGTTTCACGTATGATAGAGTATCAGAAACTTGTGCATTTACTATTTGTAATGAAAACATGAATATGATTAGTTTTAGACAATGCATTTACTTACTGTTTAGTTAATATCATTTTTTCTGAAGGTAGCAAAGGAACATATGTTTCATAATTAGGACAGTTTTCTTTAATATTAAATAATATTTCTCTATCTCTACTAAAAAATAATGTCATTTTATTTGGAGATGATTTAGTAATTTCTATAAAAACAACCCCTTCATCATTACATGATGTATTGTTTATAAAATTTAACATATAAACATTTTTTTGAAAATTAATTCCATAAAGTATATTATTGTCAGATATAGTAGAATTCATTGAATTATATAAAATATCCCCTTCATTCGATCTAACCAATAATTTTCCATAAACTTTATCCCAATATATTTCAGACCCTCCATTATTAATTACTTTTTCGAATGTTATTTCATAAATTTTATCTCCATAAGAACCTTTCCATGTTCCTGTAAATTTATCCAATCTGTTGTCAACATCTTTTACGTAGGTAACATCTTCAGGAATACCATCCTCAGATTTTGAATATTGATAAGCCTGATCTAATGAAATTGTTTTTTGTGCCTCACAAAAAACACTATGAATTAATAATAATATTATTATACTTTTCATATTCTTTTTTTTTATATTAATTTAAACAATCAGACGATTGTATTTTTTTATTTGTTCCAAGTATTTTTTGAGTAGATTTACCTTTGTTATCTGTTTTATATAGTGATATACCTTTTATATTCATCTTTTCTTCTAAGAACCTTAAAAATTTACTTTCTAAAGAACCTCTTTCATTAATCATGAATTTTTTATAACTATCTCGCCAATTATTTGTATCAAATCCAGTTTTTATATCAGCAGCAGTTCCTGTAAATTTTATAGTATAAATACCATTACTTGCAACCATAGTACCATAAATTTCAGAATAATCACTATCTACCTGATAACTTGCTATTTTCATCAATGCATTTACATCAGCTGGTGAAAACATCCTAATAGGTTGTTTCAATATTGGTGCGCCATCAGAATTATAATCACCTGTTTCATAATCATTCAAGTGTGAATGCATATAACCTTTCGTATCACTATCAATATTCATACTTAATCCATCTGATGTATCTGTAGAAGGAGAAGGAGTTAAAGAATTGTATTGTCCATTTTTATTCTCAATAAATCCTAATTCATTTTTTTTATTGAAAACTGAACTTTTATTTAATTCATTAATATTTTTTTTAAAATCTTCGTTTCTAAATTTTTCAGATAAAACACTACATGGAGTTTTAAGTAATCCTCCTGTACCACCTCCCCCACCACCTCCCCCACCACTAGGATCATTATATAAACATTCCTCAAATTGAGAACACCCACTGCTTCCTCCGTTTTCAGGAGGTGTAGTATAACAGTTAGAGCACCCTCCTCCTCCAGGATCAGGAGTAATAATAGGACCATCTATGTAACAAATTTCATCACCATAACCACATAAATCATCATTACCACTGGACTTTTTATTAATTGAATTAATAATTTGTTTGTCATACTTTTCTTGAAATAGATTTATATTAACAGTGTACAATTTACTATCTTTCTTAACGTAGCTAAAAAATACATTAGTTCCATTATCAGCGTAACGTGCAATTAATAAACCTTCAACAGAATTATTCTTAATTTTAGGGTACATTACCCAAACGTCTCCATTTTCCTCAAAAATTGTTTGTGAATGTAATCGATTTTCGATGTAAAATTCTTTACTTTCTAAAATAATATTTTGTCGAGAATTCTTTTTATGCTCGATAATGTTTGTTGTGTTTACAAGACCTGATATATTAGTATGATGTATACTGTCATATCTTTGCATTAAGATAGAAAAACCATTTGCGTAATCAATAGTAGATTTATTACTTTTTCCTTGAATGTTTGAAGATTGTGAAAAAATAGCAAACGTTTTTTTCTCTTGTTCTATTTTTTCTGTCTGCATTATATCTTCTTCTGACACACAACTGTATACAAAAAACAAACAAGGAATAAGCATCAGTAGATACTTTAAAGAGTGTTTATTCATAGATTTTTAGTTTTAATTAAAACTAAAATACAATAATTTATAAAAAAACAAAATTTTTCTTACTAAACATAATGATTATTATCTATCTAAATAATTTAGGTTAAATTATTGATATTGTGTAAGTGCCGTTTTGGATAAATGATTTTAGGTTTGAAAAACCTCTGAAAGGCGCATTCTGCCGTTGAAACGGCATATCCAAATCGGACAAAATATAAATCCCTCGTAATTTTAGTTTTCGAGGGATTTTTTAATTATTATTTCTTTTTAGGTGGAAATTTTTGCAACAATTTCGTTACACCTTTCTGAATATTTGCTGCACGAACTTCTGGCGAAGCTTTCAAGGGCATTTGAATTTTCAAGGTTCCTTCCCAAACCAATCTTCCTTCATCCTTCATTGAAATCGTATAATTTTGATTTAATTTTTGAGACATAATCGGAATTCCAACCGAAACTCCACCTCCAAAACCATAACCGCCCGTTCCCATTCCAATTCCTACATTAGAATTTTGTTGTTTTGAAACATATTCTTCTGGTTTCACGTCTAACGTTAAACTTCCATCATTCGATTTCTGAAAACCTCTGTACAACATTCCTTTTTCAATCGACGAATATAATCTGGCAGAATCTAAATCATTCAAACCTAAATTTCCTGTTTGCGTAAAAGAATATGTTCTATTTGTTTCAAAATCAAAATCACGGTCATAATCTACCGCTACATTTTGTGTGCTACATGAAACAATTGTTAAAAATAACGCGCTTAGTAAAAGTATTTTTTTCATTGTTAATATTTTAATGATGAGAACCTGAAACAAGTTCAGGTTGACATACAGGTCATATTGAACTCGTTTCAACATCGCATCACATTAGTTATTTCAAAGAATTAATATAAATTTCCACTACTTTTCTCAACGAATCAAAACCTATTTCATCTAAATTAATTTCGTTGATAGAAACCCACTTTACTTCTGCTATTTCATCTTTTTCAAGCGTAATTTCTTCGTCAGGAAAATCAGCAATAAACGCTAAATCACACGTTTTATATGGAACTTCTTTGTACTCGTATGTATTAGGTTGAGATAAAAAATAGTTGAAATTCTCTAATGGAATTTTAATTCCTAATTCTTCCTCAATCTCTCGTTGACACGTTCTTTCTGCCGATTCATTTGGATCTGTAAAACCTCCAGCTAAATCTAACATTCCCTTTTTTGGTTCTTTATTACGAACAGTAAACAAGATTTTGTCATCTTTTTTAAGAATAACCGCCACCGCAGCAGCTACGTTTTGATAATAGACCAAATCGCAATTGTTGCATGTCATTTTTCTAAAGTCAAAGTGATCAATCGTATGTCCACAATTGGGACAAAACTTGAATGATTTTATCATTTCTTTTCTATTTTAATGTAAAATCTGAAACAGATTCAGGATGATTAAACTATTTATTTCTCGGGTGAAATTTGATAATCGCATCTCGAATAAATTCTTGATCAACATGCGTATAAATTTCAGTCGTCGTAATACTTTCGTGTCCCAACATTAACTGAATTGCACGAAGATCTGCTCCATTTTTCAATAAATGAGTCGCAAAAGAATGACGAAATGTATGCGGACTAATTGTTTTTTTAACTCCAGCAATTATCGATAATTCTTTCACGATTGTAAAAATCATTACTCGTGTAAGGTTTTTACCTCGTCTATTTAAGAACAAAAAATCTTCAAATCCAACTTGTATAGGAAGATGAATACGAATACTTTCTTTGTACAAGTTAATATATTTTATCGTATAATCGCTAATCGGAACAAGTCTTTGTTTGTTTCCTTTCCCAATAACACGAATAAAACCATCATCAAAAAAAAGATCAGAAATTTTAAGATTTATCAATTCCGAAACACGCAAACCACAACCATAAAGCACTTCTATAATCGCACGATTGCGCTGTCCTTCTGGTTTTGATAAATCAATTACTTCAATCATTTTATCAATTTCTTTTTCAGAAAGCACATCAGGAAGTTTCATTCCTATTTTTGGAGTTTCGAGCAAAGAAGTCGGATTATCTTCTCTAAAATCTTCGAGTTGTAAGTAGCCAAAAAAGCTTTTCAAGCCAGAAATCACACGCGCTTGCGAACGCACACTATATTCGCTCGATGCAAAATCGTGTACAAAATCCCTCAAATCATCTTGCGAATAATCTAAAGGTTGTTTATCAGAATAATTAATTAATTTTTGAATATCGCGTAGATAACCTTCAATTGTATTGGCAGAAACTCTTTTTTCTAATTTCAGATACATTTGATAGTCATACAAAGCATCTTTCCACAGCATTTACTTCGTTATTTTTTCAAGTTCAAAAATACGCTTTATCATTTCATCTTCGGGCATCCAAACTTGATAAAATGCACGCGAACCATATAAAGTTCCAGCAATTGTGGCTTTCATGTAGTTATCAACAGTTGTTGAAAAGACAGGGTTAAACTCATTTGAAGGAATTCCTAAAACACCTAAAAACTCATTTCTATACATTCCAGCACTGAAATATTTCAGATAAATTGCTTCGTTATGAAACATGAAAAAATCGTGAATTGAATAAATTTTCTTGAATAAAAAATCATTAAAATAATTTGTATCTTGATTATAATACAACCAATTCGAAACCGAATTTGTATCTAATGCAACAAACTCATCAGGAATAATTCCACCACCGCCGTAGACTTTTTTACCTGAAGGCGCCGTAAACTCTAAATCTTTATTAATTTTAATTGAATCTTTGCTATATAATTCACCCGACTTTAATCGTTTGTATAAATCGTCGCTGTATTTTGCTGTTTTTTTATCAAAAGGTTTTTGAATAGATCGTCCAGAAGGTGTGTAATAATTTGCAACTGTTAAACGAACTTTAGTATCATCGCCCAAATTAATTTCGCGTTGCACCAAACCTTTACCAAACGAACGACGACCAACGATAATTCCACGTCCGTAATCTTGCAAAGCTCCCGCAACAATCTCACTCGAAGAAGCAGAATTTTCGTCCATTAAGACGTAAATTTTTCCTTGCTCGAAAAGACCTTTATTTGTGGCGTAAATATATTTTTTACGTTTTTGTTTGTCTTGAGTGTAAACAATCAATTCGTTTTTCGTCAAAAATTCATCGGCTATTTCTTCTGCAATATGCATGATTCCTCCAGGATTCCCACGTAAATCAAACACCAAAGTTTTCATTCCTTGATCCAATAAATTTTGTAGACCTTCGTGAACTTCATTTGCAGAATTTTCTGAAAAACGAGTCAATTTAAGATAACCAATATCTTTCGTTAGCATGTGTTTTCCAGTAACCGTAGGAATCGGAACAATAGTACGATTTAGCGTAACAGAAATTGGTTTTTGATCGCGAATAACAGATAATTTAACTTCCGATCCTTTCTTACCTTTCAATAAACCTTCTATTGTTTTATTATCTTTTGCAACCAAAGATTGATTATCTGCAGCAACTAATTGATCACCAAATTCTAGTTTGCCATAATTTTTCGTTCCAGGCAACGTACGTTCAACAACAATAGTGTCATTCATTGTTCGAAATTGAATTCCAATTCCAACAAATTCACCTTTCAATTGCTCTTCTGCCTTTTGTACAGAAGCTTTATCGATATATGTACTATGTGGATCTAGCTTGGCAACCATATAATGAATCGCATCATCAACTAAACTATCCGAATTAACATCGTTCACATATTCATTGTCAATCAAAGAAACTAATCGACGAATTTTTTGTTCGTTATCCGAATATTGCAAACCTACAATATCCTTGTTTTCATCGAACGCAAAGTCGTATTTTTTCCCAACCATAAAACCGATTAAGAAAATAATCATCACAACTAATACGATATTAATAACCTTGAAAAAACTTCTCATTGAAATGCTAACTGTATAATTCTTCTTCTGTAATTTGTCGAATTGTAATTCCTGATTTTTCTAAAAACTCTAACCCAGAAAGGTCTTTGTATTGTTGAATGTAAACGATGCGCTTTATACCTGCTTGCAAAATAAGTTTGCTACAATCTGTACAAGGCGAAAGTGTAATATACAATGTCGCTCCTTCTGCAGATTGTGTAGACGTTGCACATTTTAGAATTGCATTTGCTTCGGCGTGCAAAACATGCCATTTTGTATTCCCCTCTTCATCCTCGCATTTATTCTCAAAACCACTTGGCGTACCATTGTAACCATCAGAAATAATCATTCGATTTTTAACAATAATTGCACCAACTTTTTTGCGTTCGCAATAGGATAGATTTGCCCATTCAAAAGCCATTTTAAGATAAGCTTTATCGTAACGTAATTGTTTTTCTAAGTTCGTTTCCATTTCTAACTAAGCTTCTTCTTTGTTTTTTGTCCATAAAGGCGGAATAAAAAATGGTAATGGATTTCGGAAAAATGCTTTTAATGTATGTGAAATCATTGTAAAAATCTTATAAAAAGGAATATTATTAGATCTCATTGCCATTAATAATGATAAGATAAAACTAACTAAGAAGTTGCTCCAACCTACCATAAAAATTGCAATAAAACCAATAATCATTGGTCCAATATCAAAATGATAACCCATTCCTCCAATACCAATCGCGAAGTTTCCTGAAACGAAAGTAATGTGTCGAATATCGAAAGGTTGACCTGTAAAATCGCCAATCAAAAAGGCACATCCCATCATAAAACCGAATGCAACATTACCTACAACTCCACCCATATTTTTCTCAAACCAATTCGAAATTCTTCTTCTTCTACGTTCTGAAAATGATTTCTTCAGAATTGGATGATTATAAATACGTTCTGGAATATTATGAAAACGTTGATTATTAATTGTAATTCCCGAAATTAATCCTGAAAGGAATAAGAAGACTCCAGCAATTGCTCCAAAGTAAAAAATATGCCAATCCATTGTCACCACTTCTTCCCAATAATGATAAGCTTTAGAATATTTTAAAACTTCTAATCCTAAGATTTCGTTCAGTAAATAAAAAATTCCTAATGAAACAACAAAACCAGCAACAACATTTCCTAAAAAAGCAATCATTTGGCTTCTTACTAATTGCGCAAATAAAGTTGTAAAATCTTTCACATTCAGTTCAGAACCTGAAGTCGGTACAAGCGAACGAGCTAAACGAGCCGCTGTCATAGAAGGCTGTTTTGTAGCAAGTGTCATATGTGTCAAATAAATCGTACAGAAACCAACAGCGTAATTAATACTAAAGAAAAACGCTTTAAACAGTGGCGATGTATCATGTATATTTCCAATTCCGGTTTTGATAAAACACAAAAATGAAACGATAAAACCACCTCCACAAGCTGTC
The DNA here is from genome assembly GCF_029843245.1 of Empedobacter sp. GD03739. NCBI lineage: Bacteria > Pseudomonadati > Bacteroidota > Flavobacteriia > Flavobacteriales > Weeksellaceae > Empedobacter > Empedobacter sp. GD03739. The sequence goes on from NZ_JAOCHX010000003.1 coordinate 76,297, forward strand.
CAAAACATTTTGTTGTACTCTTTGGCTGTTTGCGTGATATATTTTTCTCCCGTTTTACCATTATGATAAGTCACTAAGAAAGTGATTAAATAAACCGTAGAACCTAACTGATTACTCATAAAGTTTTTCGGGGCATAAAATTCAACCCATTTCTTTGTTGCAAGACTATAGAAAGAAATTATTCCGTGTAATCTTAGTTCATTATAACTGTTTAAAATTGTTTGTAAACGAACCAATTGTTGTTGCAAACGATTGATTTTTGATGCAACTTTCAATGAAATTCCTTTGTAATCTTTTTGCGTTAAAATATCATTTAACAAATGTTTACATTTCGAAATACTTTCTTTGATTTCTAACATATCAAATCCAGCTTGCGGATTTTCGATAATGTTACTAATCTGCATCGAAAGTTTAGAGAATGGATTGTCAAGATAATTAACCTCGTTACTGTAACGCATCATTTCTTTATCCGAAAATCCTCCTGTAATACGCACCGTCAAAATAGAAATTGCTTGTAAAAGCTGATTCTGAATATTGTTAACGTTTCCTTTAAAATTATCTGGTTCGATATCTTGATACAATACTTCGAAAAATTTTCGCCAACGATCTCTTGGAATAATTCGGATTGCTGATAAGTTTTTCGAATTATAAAAAATCTCATTTACCACAGAAGTTAATTCATTATTATCTTCGATATCTGGTAAAAGAGAATCCATTATTTTCTTTCGAAAAATGGATAATAAATTATCTTCCAGATGAATTCCACTATCTACTAAATAGCTAACGAAATTGATTTTCCCGAATGTATTTTGAAGTTCTTCGCGAAAAATTAATCGATATGTAGGGTTATTTTGAAGTTTAGAAATTAGATCATCTATAAAAGAAATTGAATCTGGATAATCTTTTCTTGCTTTCTCTAATAATCTTAGAAAAAAGCTCTTCTCGTATTTTTTATTTTGATCAAATATAGAGTCTAAAGCCATATTTTAATTTCTTCATTCAGAGTACAAAAGTAAAAAACTTATACTACCTAAGCAGTATAAATCAACAGAAATAAAAAAGTGATTCTTGATGAACCACTTTTTATATATTTAGAATTTAAAATTTTTCTTATCTATTGCTGGGTTGATTTTTATGTCATTAAATTTTATCACATATTCTCCTCCATCAACTGGTTTTCCTACCACTTTTGTGGCAAAAGATAATCCGTTATACGTCTTGAAATTAGAGTAATAAAGTGTTTCGTCTTTATTTTTTTCCATTACAATTTCGTACGAATTTTTATCAAAACAATATATTGTAGAATTTGTATTTTTTGTTAATTCTATTTTGTAACAGCTATTATTTTGATCGTATTTATCTACACCTAAGTATTTTACTTTAAATCCTTTTTGTTTATATTTCAAAATATCCGAATCAAAAGAGTCTGGTTTATAATCTTTTACAGCTACATTTTTCTTAGCAACTTCACTGTATGTCCATCCCATTCTACCATCATATCCTTCGTTCAAGATTTCTTTTCCATTCATCACAAACACTACTTTTTTGTTGTAAGGGCGTTGATGATAAACAATCATTGGGTAAGAATCTCCAACATTTATAATGGCTTCTCCTTTTAGGATAATACTGTTCAAATTATTCCAAGCTGCTTCACCTCCTGTTTTTTGAATATGAGTTTCGATTATTTTCTCTGCATTTTGTGCAAATGTAGTCACAGAAAATAATGAAATCATAAGCGCACTAAACGTCAATTTCGACATAAGAACTTTTTTAATTTTTAACAATCTGTCGAACAAGATATAAAAACTAATTTAAAGTTCTATAAAGAAATATTGTCTTTTAGTCTTTTTTAACTTCTATATGAGCCCAATTTTCACCTCTTAAGATACGGTAAACCTGACCTTGAGAAATATTAAATTGTTTTGCTAGTGTAGAAATTTTTGTTTTTCTATTTGGATCAATTAATTTCTTTTTTAGACGAATAACTTGTGCTTCTGTCAACTTGCTATTTGGAATACTGTCTAAACGAGAACGTCCTTTCATCATTCTAAATAAATCCTTGTTGTGCTCTTTCCATTCGTCCAATGTTGCCCATTTCAAATTATCCATTGCGTTGTTTAATTTGTTATGATCCAAATGCACTACATATTCTTTATTGTCTTTATTTGGTAAAAAAGTTTCGGCAACCATTTTATGTACATATTTAGCTGTACGTTTTCCGTCTGCTTTTGTTACCCAAATCGCACGATAACCATTGTTAATCGCTCCTTCTAAGATTTTGTATTTATCTTGTCCTGTGTATAATTTTTTTACAAGACCATCTTTTGAAACTAAAAAGGATCTTTTTTCAATTAATCCTTCTGCTTCGTATTCTTTCCATGAATCACTCATAATCACTATTTTACTTATTTACTCCATTTTACAACAACATTCATACCGAAATATTTTTTTAAGTATTAATTAACTTAATTATTTCATTTCCACGTCAAGTATAGCTGATTTTAGGGCAAATATAAATCATAAAAAGTTTAAAGATTATTTTTTAACAATAGTGGATAAGTACTTTTTTGCACGCTCTAAATCTTCTGGTGTATCAATTCCTACTCCTATCGATTCGGTTTCAATCACTTTAATCTTCATTCCGTATTCCAAATAACGTAATTGTTCTAATTTTTCTGCACGCTCATTTTGACGCATTTCAAGTGTTGAAAACTTCAACAAAGCTTCTTTTCTAAATGCATAAATCCCTAAATGACGAAAATAATTTGGTGTAAAATTAGTTTCACGTGCAAATGGAATTGCTGAACGAGAAAAATAAAGCGCAAAATCATTGATATCAGTGACCACTTTTACAAAATTAGGATTGTTAATATCTTCTTCTTTTGTAATGGATTCTTTTAAAGTCGCCACATCTACAGTTTTTCCTAATTCTCCATCAAAAGAGGATAAAATATCTGCCAAAGCTTTTTCATTCACAAATGGTTCATCGCCTTGCACATTCAAGATAATATCACATTCTATATCTTGTATAGCTTCTGCAATTCTATCACTTCCTGTTTCGTGATCTTTGATACTCATAATTGCTTTTCCATTGTGCGAAACAATTTCATCAAAAATTAAATCAGAATCTGTCACCACAAAAACATCGTCAAACAAATCAGTTGCAACAACATTTTCGTACGTCATTCTTATCACAGTTTTATCGCCCAATTGTTGCATTAATTTACCTGGAAAACGTGTTGCTGCATAACGAGCTGGAATTACGGCTATTTTTTTCACTATTTTTAATTTCAAATTTCTGTAAATTTAAAATAGATTCGGCTGAAATGCTTCTTTAATCAACAAAATAATTATAGTATCTTTGCTAAAATAAATTTTCTGTATGAAGATTGCTTTCAAAATTTTGTTATTTTTGATTTCATTAGGATTAATATACATCTTAATCAGCGAGTTAAAAATTCAAGGATAAAGAAAAATTTATGTCAAAAACAACTCAACGTTCGTTAGCGATTTTACTATCTCACGATATGCTTAGTTATATTACCAAAACAACCGACGGGGAAACGACTTCGTACTCGGATGTGTATGACTATTCGGTAGATTTTACAAATCTTAACAAAACGGAAATTGAGATTGAACATGAATTGCGTTCTAATTTGACTTTGCTACAAGAATATGATTATGTGCATATTTGTTTTTTGTCGACAACTGTAAATGTTGTTCCAAATCTCTTTGCGCACAAACCTTTCGAGGAATTGTTATCACTTTCTAACTATAGTCCTGTAAAATTAGCAATCGATTGTCCTTTGGAAAATGTAGATGCTTCAATTATCTACAATATTCATTATCCGCTAAAAGATATTTTGCTTTCGTTACCGAATTTGCAAAATGCACGTTTGTATCATTCGGGCAAATTCTTGGTAGATTATGGAATGATTAATTCTAAAAACGATGAAATTTATATCAATTTAATGCATCAAAAATTAGAAGTTTGTGTGTTAAGCAATGGAGAATTTATTTTTTATAATCTATTTGAAACAAAAACGAAAGAAGACTTTTTGTTTTACATTTTGTATACATTAAATCAATTAAATATTAGTCCAAATACCGTTTCGTTATATGCTTTTGGTGATATCTTAAATTCGCCAGATTTTTACGAAACTTTACAAAAATATGTGCGTCATATTTCGTTTAACGAAGCAGACAAACAACTTGGGCAATATTTTACATTATATAAATTATTCGAATGCGAATCATTTCAGGAACATTAAAAGGAAAAAGAATCACAGCACCAACTAACTTGCCGGTGCGCCCAACAACAGACTTCGCGAAAGAAGCTTTATTTAATATCTTAAACAACGAATGGTATTTCGACGAAATTACCGTTTTAGATTTATTCTCTGGAATAGGAAGTATTTCATTAGAGTTTGCTTCGCGTGGAGCAAAAAAAGTAACTTCGGTTGATAATTTCTACGGTTGTGTAAAATTTTTGGACGAAACAGCGAAACAATTAAAATTAGATGATGTTATCTCGACTGTAAAAAGTGATGTCATTAAATATTTGGACAAACAACCTATCAAAAAGTTTGATATTATTTTTGCTGATCCTCCTTACGATTTGGATGTAGAAACTTACAAAAAAATCCCAAATTTGGTTATCGATAATCAATGGTTAGAAGAAGGTGGAAATTTTGTTTTAGAACATCCTTCAAGCATTTCTTTTGAAGAGCATCCAAACTTTGTACAGCACAAAAAATACGGAAACGTACACTTCTCTTTTTTCGAGTAAACATCCATTTTCTTAAAATATTTAACAAAATCGACTGATAGATGATATCTATCAGTCGATTTCTTTTTTTTATTTATACTAAGTCTAATTAAATTTGCAGCATTAATTTTATTTAGAATAAATATACATAACATATGAAAAGGAATAAACTTTTACTAGCTACACTTACTATACTAAGTTTTTCTACTGCGTTCGCACAAGAAACAACGAAAGAAAAAAAAGATTCAATTAGCAATCTACAAGAAGTTGAAATTTTTGGAGATCGTAACAAGAATCAAAGAGGTTTAGAAACAATTACACGTTTTCCTGCAAATCCTCAAGATCAAGTTCAATCTATTTCAATTATTTCTGAAAAGTTAATTGAAGAACAAGGTGCACAAACAATCACGGATGCAACTCGTAATGTACCAGGTGTTACGTTATTTGGAAATTATGGGGGTATTCGCGAATCGATGTCTATTCGTGGATATAGAGGAGTTCCTGTCTTAAAAAATGGTGTTCGTATGGACTCTGATTTCCGTACAGGATCTGCTGTTATTGATATGGCTGGTGTAGAATCTATTCAAGTTATTCGTGGTTCTGCTGCGGTTACACAAGGAATTGGAAATGGATTAGGTTCTGCTGGTGGTGTAATTAACGTTACAACAAAAACGCCACGTTATATTAACCAAGGACATATTTCTGCACAATATGGAAGCTGGAATACTTTCCGTTCTACATATGATATTCAACGAACAGTTACAGAAGATAAAAATTTAGCTTTCCGTTTAACAGGTTCATATAACAATGGAGATAGTTATAGAGATGTTATTAACAGTAATTCTTTCTATGTAAATCCATCTATGGCTTGGAAAATTGATGATAAAACTGAATTTGTTGCTGAGTTTGATTATTACAAAGGAGATAAAACGCCAGATCGTGGAACTATCAATTTAGGAGATAATTTTACTGAAGCTTTATACGATATCGGTGATAAATTTATGGGATATGATATCGATAATACCGAAATCAAAAACTATTCTTACGCTGCTCGTATTACAAGACAGTTAACAAATAATATTAGTGCTAGAGTTGCTTACTTTAGTAACTTCTACAACAGTGACCAATTAGGAGCAACGTTAGCTTTACCAAAAGGAAGTACAGAATATAACATTCGTAATCGTGGATTAGGTCGTTCTTTTAGAGATGATAGAAACTCGACTTTACAAATTGACTTGATTGGTAAAGATATGAGATTTGGTGATTTCAAATGGAATTGGCAAGCTGGATATGATTATACAATCAACCGTTTAGAAACAAGAACTGCAGATGGTATCGGAACTATTGATCAAATTGATGTTTTCAAAGATATTAACCATTCGATCAACTTAACTCCTGAGCAAGAAGCTAAATTAGCTTGGAACAAAGACAAAACAAATCTATCAAGAGGTTATTCTTACGGATTTATGACACAACATCATTTCTCTTATAAAGATTTAATCACATTTGTTGGAGGTTTACGTTATAGCTATTTAATCGATAACCACGATGGTGTTGTAGATCCTGTTGTTGGTTTAGTTGTTTCTCCTTGGAGAAATGTAAATGCTTACATTACTTATGCAACAAACACAAGTTTACGCTCTGCTTTAAACATTATGACTGATGGAAGCAAAGCTGGACCTTCTGTTACAGATCAAGTAGAAGTTGGTGTTAAAACACAATGGTTCAACGACCGTTTACGTGCAAACGTAGTTTACTTCAACATGAACAACGATAACTTAACATTCGAAACATACGAAAATCAAACAGCAACTGGTTTATACGAAAAAGCTGGTAATTTGAGACGTAAAGGTATTGAGTTTGAAGTTGCTGGTCGTCCATTACCAAACTTACAAGTTATGTTAGGATATGCATACTTAGATGCTGGTTACCACGATTCTCCTCAATATGTAGAAGATTCAAGACCATCTAATGCGCCTTACAATACAGCAAATGCTTGGGTTCAATATAAATTTATTGAAAATAATTTCTTGAATGGTTTCACTGTTTCTGCTGGTGTTTACTACGTAGGTTCAAGACCATCTAACGAACAAAGTTTAGATCGTGATGCTCATGGTAATTTCTACGGAGGAAGCAAACCTTTCTTATTGCCAGATTATTATACATTAAATGCGCAAGTTGGATATTCTATGAAAAGATTTGACTTCCGTTTATTCTTTAATAACATTACAGATCAGTTAGGATACAATTCTTACTTCCGTGGAGGTTACATCAACCAAATCGATCCATTTAATATGGCTGCACAAGTAAATTTCAAATTCTAATTTTCTCAGAGTTAAACATATTTTTAGCATTTATTTAATAGGAAAACGACAGTTTTATAAACTGTCGTTTTTATTTTGGATAGAATTGACTAACTTCCGTCAAAATTTTTCTTAAAAACATGAAAACAAAAATTACTGCTTTATTGATATTCTTTTGTTCGATTTTTACATTTGCACAAACAGAAAATACGCTAAAATCTATTCCAGAATTTTCTTTTGTAAAAATGCAATCCGAAGGAATTTTCAGTTCAAAAGATATCAAAAAAGGAAAACAAACGTTAATCGTTTTATATTCGCCAACGTGTATTCACTGCCAATTAACCTTGAATCATTTTAGCAATAATTACGAAGAACATTTAAAAAATACTCAGATTATTTTGGTTTCTGAATACGAAGCAAAAGACGCTATCCCTTTCCTAAAAGAGCACGCATCTAATTTTGTAAACAATAAAAATGTAGAATTATTATATGATTCTAATTACGAATTTGGTCCAATTTTTCAACCAACTTCTATTCCTACATTTTATTTATTCGACAAGGATAAAAATCTTGTTACAATCAAAAAAGGTTCTGTAGAAGCAAATCAAATTTTTAAATATTTGAAATAATTTAAAAATTAATCCATAAAAAAAATCCACTCAATTGAGTGGATTTTTTTGTTATATCTAATCGATGATTATTTACCTTGTTGTGCTTGAGCTTCGAATTGTTTTTGTAATTCTTTAATTTGCTCTTCAGATAAACCTTGTCCTCCTTGCGCACCTGGTTGACCTTGTGGCGCTGGTTGACCTTCTTTAAAGTCTACTAATTCTACTTCGAACTCTAATGCTTGGTTTGGTCCAATTTGTCCTCCAGGAGCTCCCATTTCACCGTAACCTAAGTTAGCTGGAATATAGAATTTGTATTTAGATCCTTTAGACATTAATTGTAAACCTTCTGACCATCCTGGAATAACTTGGTTCAAAGGAAATTCTACACCTCCTTTAGCTTCAGGGTTTTTATCTGTACTGTCAAAAGTTTTACCAGTAGCTAAAATTTTACCAGTATATTTTACTTTAACAATACTATTAATGTTTGGTTTAGCACCTGTTCCTTCTTTTTCTACAACATAAACTAATCCAGAAGCAGTTGTTTTAGCACCAGAAGTTTTTTTCTTCTCGTCTACTAATTTTTTAGACTCGTCTGCATTTTTCTTAACCAAGTTTTGTTGGTGATTTTTTGCATACGTATCTAAAATTCCCATTCCCGCTTCTTGTGTAATCAACAATTTTTTGTGACGTACAACATCCATAATCCCTTGAACAATAATATCCTTGTCCATTTGATCTAATTGTTGTTGGTTAATAACCGTCTCAATTTGCTGACCAACTTGTTGACCAATCGCGTAAGATTCTCTACCTTCTTTACCTGCTTTTAAGTAATCACGGATCCCTTTTTCTAATTGATCGTAGTTGATACTATCAGTTTCAACTAAACGTCCTCCAAGACCTTTGATTTGCTCACCAAGACCAGTTCCGAAAGCATAAGAAGCTTTTTGATCTTCGCTTTCTAATTTGTCTACAGATTTTCCTTTGTTACAAGACACTAACGACGCAACAACAAAAATCCCTAAAAGAACTTTTTTCATTATTTATAAAAATTTATTGCAAGTTTAATAAGAAACTTTCATTAATCATACAAATCTAAACCAAATTCTTCTTTTAATTTTAACAAAATCGGGTTTTTATCTGATAATTTCTCAAATTTCTCTTTGTTTGATAAGATATGATTCGTTGCTTCCTTCTCAGAAAACTTAATTTGAATGCTAAAATAGTGATTCTTAAGGAATGCTCTCAAACTATTTCTGATTCGATCTCGGTATTCCTCAAATTCTTGTTCTGATGAATGAGAAGTAAATTCAAAAATAATTTCATCACCTTCCAAACCAAGCTCTGTTGTCATCAAAGCATTATATGACGGAATATTATGTTCAATTTTTAATCGATCCAAAAATCTTTTCCAACCTTCTTTTACTTGATCCAATGTAAACTTTTCTCGAGGCAAATCATTTCGTAAAATCTCTTCCTGATGTTCTTCAACTTTTGCTCCAGGCAAAGCCATCTTAAGACTAAACGACGAATTACCATTTGTTCTAATTGGTTTTGAAGCACGCGTATATTCTTTGACTTCTTCTGAAACCGAAGTTTTAACGTGTTGTGTATTTACCTGCTGTGGAGTTTGTCCATTTTGAGGAATAGAATTATTTTGCTGAATTTGAGGAACTTCAATTTTAGAAGTTTGTTGTTCAGAAAAATAAAACGTTGGCGGAACTATCCTATACTTTTTTTTTTAAGCCCGTTTTCTTCTGCCGTTAACGAAGCCAATTGCATCAATGCAATTTCAACTGTTAAACGTGGATTTTTACTCGATTTGTAGTTTAAATCTGCCTCATTACAAATTTCAATTGCTCCAAATAAAAACGTTGCTGAACATTTTTGCGCATGCTCCAAATATTTTGCTTTTATACGCTCTCCTACTTCCAATAAACTTACTGTATTAGCTGTTTTCGCCATTAATAAATCACGAAAATGAGCACCCAAACCACAAATAAATAAATGTGCATCAAAACCTTTGTTCAAAATATCATTCAATTGCAACATCGCTTGCGGAATATCATTTTCCAAACACGCGTCTGTCATCTTGAAATAGTAATCGTAATCTAATACATTCAAGTTTTCTGCTACTGAAGAATAGGTCAAATTTTTATTGGTAAAAGTTGACATTCTATCAAAGATTGACAATGAATCGCGTAACGCACCATCTGCTTTTTGAGCAATCAAATGTAATGCATCATCTTCAAAAGTTACTTGTTCTTTTTCAGCAACATTTTTCAAATGCCCTTTGATGTCTTCAACTCCAATTCGTTTGAAATCATAAATCTGACAACGAGAAAGAATAGTAGGAATAATTTTATGTTTTTCTGTAGTTGCCAAAATGAAAATAGCGTGCGCTGGTGGCTCTTCTAAGGTTTTCAGAAACGCATTGAAAGCCGCTGTTGACAACATATGAACCTCATCAATAATGTAGACACGATATTTCCCTATTTGAGGAACAATACGTACTTGATCGATTAAATTTCTGATATCATCAACCGAATTATTAGATGCTGCATCCAACTCAAAAATATTGAAAGCAAAATCTTGATCGCCTTCTATTCCATTTTCTTCGTTGATTTTACGCGCTAAAATTCGAGCACATGTTGTTTTCCCAACACCTCTTGGTCCACAAAACAAAAGAGCTTGTGGCAATTGATTTGACTTTATCGCTTGCTCCAAAGTATTTGTAATAGACGCTTGTCCAACTACATCTTCAAAATTTAGCGGGCGATATTTTCTGGCTGAAACAACAAAATTTTCCATACAAATGCAAATATAATAGTTTTAAGTTTCTAATAAAAATTCTTTCAAACCTCATCAATTAATTCTATTTTTATTTATAAATTACACAAGTCAAAAAAAGTAATATTTCTAACAATTCATTTGATTGTTGAACACATTTTTATTTTATGCAAAATTCAGAAAACCAAGATTCAGTACCTATTATCAGCATACAAAGTTTTCGAAAAGGACAATTGGCTGGTCGCGATGAATTGTTGTTTAATGAATTGCATGGCGAACGACATATAGATAAACCACACAAGCACGATTTTTTTGTGATTATTCTTTTTGACAAAGCTTCTGGAACACACAATATCGACTCGAAAGATTATCCAATCGATGACAAAGAAATTCATATTTTGTTTCCTGGACAGATGCATAAATGGCAAATAAATGACGGAACAATTGGTTATCAATTGATGACTGAACGTTCATTTTTCGAACAATTCGCGCCTTATTTCCGCTTTTCATTTACTAATTATCAAAATCATCCAGTTATAAAATTATCGGACGAAGCTTTCTCTAAATTGATGTATGAATTCAATGCCATAAAAGAAGAATTAAAATCTGAAAATTCATTGGTTCATTTGATTAACGCTCGTGCAGCGGTTATTGCGGCAATTGTGAGTAAAGAAGCAGAACAAATTTTTACAGAATTTAAAGTTTATCAATCCAATCCAAGATTAGCGAAATTTAATATGTTAATTGATGAATTTTACAAGGAAGAAAAATCGGTTGTTTTTTATGCAGAGAAATTACATATTTCGGCTAATTACCTGAATATCTTATGCAAAAAACATCTGAAAGTTTCTGCTACACAACTTATTCAACAACGAATTATTATCGAAGCAAAACGACTTTTAAAATCAGGAGATTTATCCATCAAAGAAATAGCTTTCGAGTTAGGTTTTACTGACCACGCCTATTTTTCGAACTTTTTTAAAGCGCAAACCGATCTTACTCCATCAGAATTTAGAAACCCTTAATGACATATAAATCTTACAAGTTTTAGAAGTTATTATACTAACCATTTGTTTTGATTCATTGTAATTTAGCTACAATAAATTTAAACACAATGAATAATAACATATCTCGTAAAGATTTTCTTAAAAATTCAGCTTTAGGATTAGCAGGATTTTCTTTCTTACCAGGATTTTTACAAGCAGCACCAGATTTTGAAATAGATAAAACGAATGTGACAAAATCAGGAAATTTCACTTTGAAAAACGTTCGTTTAGAAACAGGTTTTGAATATGAACATGATGAAATCATTGGCACAAAAACAGATCTTTTTACTATTGAAATTTCGAATGGAAAAATCAAAAAAATTAGTCCAAATCAACCGAATGCAAAAGCAATCGATGCGAAAGGTTTGTTGATGTTACCGTCTTTCAAAGATATGCACATTCACTTAGACAAAACCTTGTACGCCGATAGATGGCGCGCAGTTCGTCGTTCTGGAGGAATCAAAGGTATGATTGAATTAGAGCAAAAAGTTTTGCCAGAAATGTTGAAAAAATCGACATACAAAGCCGAAAAATTGATTGAATTATTACAATCGTACGGAACTGGTTTCGCGCGTAGTCATGTGAACATAGAACCAACTTCTAAATTAGATTCATTGAAGAATTTAGAAATTGCTTTGGCGAACAAAAAAGATTCGTTTGGAGCTGAATTGGTTGCTTTTCCTCAGCACGGTTTATTCTACACTGATTCGATGCCGTATATGAAAGAAGCTGCTAAAATGAACATCGATTTTATTGGAGGTTTAGATCCAACAAACGTGGACGGATCAATCGAAAAAACAATGGATGCAACAATTCAATTAGCGGTAGATCATAACAAAGGAATCGATATTCACTTGCACGAATCAGGGAAATCTGGTCATGATACAATTAATTATTTAATTAAAAAAGTAAACGAAAATCCTCAATTAAGAGGAAAAACATTCGTCAGTCATTCTTTTGCTTTAGCAACTTTAGACAAATCAAAACAAGAAGCCATTGCTGAACAATTGGGCGCAGCGAAAATTGGAATTGTATCTACTATTCCTTTTGGTAGTTTAGTTATGCCAATTCCAACTTTATTAAAACATAATGTAACCGTACTAACAGGAAACGATAGCATTGTGGATTATTGGAACACATTTGGAACAGGAAGTGTTTTACAGAAAGCAAATCTTGCAGCACAATTATACGGACAAAGTTCTGAATTTGGATTATCAAGAATGTTGAAATTAGCTACAGCAGGACCAATTCCTTTAAATGATAAAGGCGTACAACAATGGCCAAAAATTGGTGATGAGGCGAATATTATCTTGATTGATGCGAGTTGTTCTGCAGAAGCGGTTTCGAGAATGTCGCCAGTTCGTTCATTAATTGTAAAAGGAAATATTGTCTATTAAATTCAAAACTTCGTCATTTCAACTCATTCAAACTATAAATCATTATGAAATCAGTTTTAATTTTAATGTTTATGATGACAACGGTTACAGCATGTCATTCAACTCCAACAGAAGATTCTAATACAGAAATTATGAATGAAAAAGATATTATAAAAGCAGTCAAAAACAACGATATTCAAGCAGTTACAAAAGCGTTAGAAAATGGCGCAGATGTTAATTCGACTGATAATAGTAAACGTTCATTATTATTAATTGCAACTAATAATTCGAATATCGAAATCGCAAAATTATTGGTAAAAAATGGTGCTGATGTGAATCAGCAAGCCGATAATCAAGACAGTGCTTTTTTGTATGCAGGCGCAAGCGGACAAACAGAATTGGTTCAATTATTTTTAGATCATGGTGCTCGTTTTGATATATTTAATCGCTACAATGGTTCTGCATTGATACCTGCTTGTGAGCGCGGACATGTAGAAACGGTACGATTATTAGCCAATACCAAAAATTATCCTGTAGATCATGTGAATCGTTTGGGTTGGACAGGACTAATGGAAGCCATTGTTTTGGGTGACGGAAGCAAAAAATATCAACAAATTGTTCAGATATTAAAAGATGCAGGTGCAAAAATGGATATTCCAGATTCTGATGGAGTAACGCCTTTGCAACATGCGCAACAAAGAGGTTATAAAGAAATTGTAGCCATTATTAAATCATAAATCAGCATGCAAACAAATTATACAGCAATCACAAAAGGAAATTATACCTTAAAAAATGTACGATTAGAAACAGGTTTTATTGAAGATGAATCTGGTATTATCGGAACAAAAACCGATTTATTTTCTGTCGAAATAAAAGATAATAAAATTGCAAAAGTAAGTGCAAATAATCCGCAATTAACAGATGCAATTGACGCAAAAGGATTGTTAATGTTACCAGCTTTCAAGGATATGCACGTGCATTTAGACAAAACTTTGTACGGTTTACCTTGGCAGGCGCTTTCGCCAAAACGCCGAACTGTTGCGGATATGATTGCATATGAGCAAGAAATTATCCCAGAATTGTTAAAAACTTCGGTAGAGCGTGGCGAGCAATTAATCAATTTATTGCAACATTACGGAACTACTTTCGCTCGTACTCATTTCAATATTGATACAACTTCTGGGCTAAAGTCTTTAGAAAATCTAGAAAAAGCCTTAGAAAATAAGAAGGAAACATTCAGTGCCGAGTTGGTTGCTTTTCCTCAACATGGTTTATATTATACAGATTCTGCTCCGTTGATGAAAGAAGCTGCACAATTAAAAAGTGTTGCTTTTGTTGGGGGATTAGATCCTTTTAGCATTGATAAAAACATCGAAAAAGCAATTGATTTTACGGTTCAATTGGCTTTGGATCATAATAAAGGAATCGATATTCATTTGCATGACACAGGAAAAGAAGGAATGCGTACAATTGAATATTTAGCTGAATTAACGATAAAAAATCCTCAATTAAAAGGAAAATCATATGTAAGTCACGCCTTTGCTTTAGCACATTTATCAAAAAATGAGGAACAAGAAATTGCAGAAAAATTAGCCGAAGCAAAAGTTGGAATTGTTTCTTCTGTTCCTTTCCGCAATAAAGTCGCCATGCCAATTCCTACTTTGGTAAAAAATGGTGTTGAAGTTTTAATAGGAAATGATAATGTACAAGATTACTGGAGCACGTTTGGAACGGGAAATATGTTGCAAAAAGCAAATTTGATTTCAGAATTATATGGTTTAGAAACTGAATATGATTTATCGAGAAATTTAGGTTTTGCAACAAAAAACATTACGCCATTAGACAACAAAGGAAGTCAACAATGGCCAAAAACTGGTGATAATGCTGATATCGTTTTGATTGATGCAAGTTGCTCTGCTGAAGCGGTTGCAAGAATGTCGCCTGTTTTAGCTTTAGCGCACAAAGGAAATTTAGTTTGGAAGAATTAATCAGAAAGAAACCATCGTTATATTTTACTATATTAGTACATTGTTTAAAATTAATGCGATTAAGATGAAGTTTACTTTTATAATTTTTATTTTACTACTATCAATAAATAATTACGGACAACAAACTATTTCGAAAAGTGAGGTTATAGATGCTAAGATAGAATTGTATGAAAATAAAATTGATTCTAAGCTAAGAGAACTTGATTTGAAAGAAGATAATTTAGAATTAAGCAAACAAAATGTCGCTGATATTATCAATTTTCATAAAGAAGGAATGGAGGAATTTCATCGAACTTTAAACTATTTATTAGTTGTAATGGGAATTATTGTTTCGGTTGTAATTGCTGCTGCAGGTTATTATTTGGAGCGTTTTAACAAGAGAAAATCATTAGAACTCAAAAAAGATATTGATGCCTTGAAACAATCGATGGAAGAAAGTCTTGAAAAAATTAAGAAAGAATCTGAAATAGAATTAAATCTAATTCGTGCAGAAGCCAAGCGTCAAATGGATCATTTCAAAAATGATTAAGCAAAAAAAACGGACTAAATAATCAAATATTCAAAACTGAGTTAGATACAATATCTAACTCAGTTTTTTATTTTTTATAAATCATTTCTAATAATAATCAATAATAGATAGCAAATTGAGTTAAAATTGATTACGATTTTAGTAAATTTAAATACTTTTCGTTAGATTCGTCTGTCAAAGATTTATTATTTTTGCTTCAATTATACTCAACCTTAAAATGGCTATAAAAAACACGCAGGAAGCACCAAAAACTCCTAAAAAACAAATCGTCAAAACAATTGTAGGTATACTGTTTTTAGTAATCGGTTTATTACTATTAGCTTCGTTTATCTCTTATTTTTTTAATGGTTTTATGGATCAGAGCCAAATCTCTGATTTATTAGACAAAAGTCAAACCGCAGAAAATATTTTCGGGAAGTTTGGCGCATTATTAGGCGAAACATTCATTTTGCAAGGAATCGGAATCGTTTCATTTTTTGTCCCAGTTTTCTTTATCCTTTTAGGAGTCAAAGTAGCTACAAATTGGAAAAAAATTAAACCTTTCACAACGCTTTATCAAAGCATTTTCTTCATGATTTGGTTGCCAATATTTTTTGGTTGCATTTTACCAACTCAACACATGCTTTCTGGCGTAATGGGATTTGAAATTAATGATTTCCTAAATAGCTTTATTGGTAAATGGGGTGTAATTTTATTGCTTTTCGTTAGTTTATTGATTTATTGTGTGATTCATTTCCGAATGACGTATCAATCTATCCAAGAAAAAATGGAAGAACGTGCGAAACAAAAGGAAATTGAGCGCATAGAAAAAGAGCAAGAAAAAATCAAGAGAGAACAGCTTGAATTAAGAAAACGTAAGGAAAAAGAAGAACAAGAAAAGATAAATAAATTCAATCAAGATGCTGAAAAACAACAAGAAGATAGTTTATCGCAAGAATTAGAATTGATAGAACAACAAGAGAAAGAAGCAATTCAATCTCATAAGGTAAATCCAAACGAAGCATTTCATCAAGAATTTAAAATTAATCAACCAAAAGAGGAAGAAACAATCGAAGAAACTCCACTTAATATTACAGAATTAGTGGTTGAAGATTTGGCAGATGATGAGGAAGAAAATAATCAAGTAGATTTTTTATCAATTAATGATGAAGAAAATTTCGAAACAGAAATTCAACCAACTCAAAATTCTTCTGAAAATGGATTAGAATTAAAAGTTCAACACGTTGATGAGGAAGAAGAATTTGAAGCGACTTCTGCTCGATTGGTACAAGAACAAGGTGAGTACAATCAACGTTTAGATTTACCAAATTATCAATTTCCTCCTATTTCATTGTTAAAAAAATATGACAACGGAAATACGTTAATTGATCAAAAAGAATTAGAAACGAACAAAAATAGAATTGTCGAAACCTTAGGAAACTATGGAATCGGAATCGATGAAATTTCAGCAACAATCGGTCCTACAGTTACATTGTACGAAATTGTACCAAAAGCTGGTGTTCGTATTTCTAAAATCAAAAATCTTGAGGACGATATTGCCTTAAGTTTGGCTGCGCTTGGTATTCGTATTATTGCGCCGATTCCTGGAAAAGGAACAATTGGTATTGAGGTTCCAAATTCTAATCCTTCGATGGTTTCCATGCATTCGGTAATTGCTTCGCAAAAGTTCCAAAATGCTGATATGGAATTACCAATTGCTTTCGGGAAAACAATTACGAACGAAACCTTTGTTGCCGATTTAGCAAAAATGCCTCACTTGTTGATGGCTGGTGCAACGGGACAAGGTAAATCGGTTGGTTTGAATGCAATTATTGCTTCGTTAATCTATAAAAAACATCCATCTGAATTAAAATTTGTGATGGTCGATCCTAAGAAAGTTGAGCTTACTTTATATTCTAAAATAGAGCGTCACTATTTAGCAAAATTACCAGATTCGGAAGAAGCAATTATCACAGATAATACAAAAGTAATTAACACATTAAATTCACTTTGTATTGAAATGGATGATCGTTATGAATTATTGAAAAATGCTTTCGTTCGAAACATTAAAGAATATAACGCGAAATTTAAACAACGTAAATTAAATCCAGAAGCTGGTCACAGATTCTTACCATATATTGTATTAATTGTTGATGAGTTTGCAGATTTGATTATGACAGCAGGCAAAGAAGTTGAATTACCGATTGCTCGTTTAGCTCAGTTGGCTCGTGCCGTTGGTATTCACTTGATTGTTGCAACTCAACGTCCGTCTGTAAATGTGATTACAGGAACAATTAAAGCCAATTTCCCAGGACGTGTCGCTTTCCGTGTAACGTCAAAAATCGATTCGAGAACGATTTTAGATTCGCAAGGAGCCGATCAATTAATTGGTAAAGGTGATATGTTATACACAACTGGAAACGAATTAGTACGTTTACAATGTGCATTTGTGGACACACCAGAAGTGGATAAAATTACCGAATTTATTGGTGAACAACGTGGTTATCCAGACGCAATGCATTTACCAGAATATGTTGGTGAAGAAGGTGGTTCTAATTTAGATATTGATTTATCTGATCGTGATGTACTTTTTGAGGATGCTGCAAGATTAATTGTAATGAATCAACAAGGTTCCGCGTCTTTATTACAACGAAAATTAAAATTAGGATACAACCGAGCTGGACGATTGATTGATCAATTGGAAGCTGCCGGAATTGTTGGTCCTTTCGAAGGAAGTAAAGCAAGACAAGTGTTGATACAAGATGACATGAGTTTGGAACAGTTGTTGAATAATTTGAACTAAAATTTATTAAAAACAGATAGAAATTAAATTGTATGAAAAAGATAATCTATTCTTTCATACTCTTATTAGTAGGGGTTGGAACATTAAACGCTCAATCAGCAAAACAAATATTAGACAAAGTTTACGCTAAATATACCAACGCAAACTCGTATTACATCAAATTTGATTTTAGCCATAACGCAAATGGAAAATCAACAAGTCGTTCGGGAGAAGTTTTTGCAATGAAACAAAAATTTAACTTGAATGTAGGCGATATCAACCAAATTTTCACAGGAACTAAATTATATACAATTGCAAAAGATGATAAAGAAGTCACTATTTCTGATGCATCTAACACAGATGATTTCTTAACACCAACTAAAGTTTTGAACACGTATCGTACTGATTTCAGCTACGCCTTAACAGATAAAAAAACGGTTGGAGGAAAAACAATTCAGTATATAAAATTAACGCCAACTAAAACTTCTACAATCAACTATTCGGTTTTAGGAGTGAATACAGCGAATAATGAAATCTACGATTACAAGGAATATGGTAAAAATGGCGATACAACATCAATCGTTGTAAAAGATTACGTTCAAAATTTACTTATTCACAAAAGTTACTTTAACTTTGACCAAAAGAAATATAAGTCGCAAGGCTATATGATTACTCAATTATAATCAATGTTAAAAAAACTTGACTGGTATATAATCAAGACCTTTTTAGGTCCATTTTTTTTCATATTTAGTGTTCTATTTTTCATCTTTATCGTGCAATTTGCATGGCAACAAATGGAAAAATTTGTTGGAAAAGGTTTAGAATGGTACACTATTACCGAATTACTTTTTTGGTTAGGAATTAACGTTATTCAGCTTGTATTACCGCTTACAATCCTTTTGGGTTCTATTATGACCATGGGAGGTTTTGGAGAACGATACGAATTAGCTGCAATGAAAGCATCTGGAATTTCACTTACTAGAATCCTTGCTCCATTGTTTACGTTAGTCGCTTTAATGTCTGTCGGATTGTATTTTTTCGGAGACAAAGTGATGCCATATTCCCAACAAAAAGCACGAACAATGTACTTCAACATCTTACAAACCAAGCCGACAGTAAGTATGAAGGAAGGTGTTTTTATCGAAACCGTTCCAGGATTTCAAATGAAAATTAATAAAGTTTCGGGCGAAAATTCAGAAAAATTAGAAGACGTTTTTGTGCATCAAAATGCACCTTTTGGTGAAAATACGATGACAATTATTGCGAAAAAGGGAAATCTTGCACCAGACAAAAATGATAATCATTATCTAAAAATGGAACTTTTTGATGGAATTGCTTATACCGATAACATCAAAAATAAAAACTTTGATCAACGCAAACGTCAAGAAAATCAATATACGAAATTTGATACATTAAACTATTATATTGACATTTCAGATATTCTAAATTCTGGTAAAGACGAAGACCCAGGAAACTCTTACAAATACTTGGACGGAAAAGGTTTAAGACATCTTATCGATTCATTAAACACAGATTATAAGAAGTATTACAAAGATTTAAAAACAAATATGTTTAATCAGAATTATTACTATTTCCACAAAATGAAAGAAATAGATTCTGTTAAAACAAATATGATTTTTGACTTGAAAGAGCGAAATCGTCAAGAACAAGATCAAGTGCTTAATCAAGCTGTACAAATGGTAAATCGTGATCAAGAAAATATGACGTTTTCTGAACAAGAAATTGTAAACAGAGAAAAGTTATATTCAAAAGTAAATATTCATTACCAACGAAATTTCTCGTATGCGGTAACTTGTATTATTTTCTTTTTGATTGGATCATCTTTAGGTGCAATCGTAAAAAAAGGAGGAATTGGAATGCCAGTTGTTATCTCAATTATCATTTTCGTTATTTATTTTATCCTTAATTTCTCGGCAGAAAATATGGCGAAAAACGGAAAATTAGATCCAACTTTTGCCGCTTGGGCAGCGAATATTATTGCGCTTCCATTCTCTATTTTGTTTAGTTACAAAGCCAATCAAGATTCTGGATTATTTGACATCAGTATTTACGTTGATCCAATTGTAAAATACTTTAATAAGTTTAAAAAAACAAACAAAAACGAGGAGCATTCTCGTTATCAATAACATAAAACAATGGAAAATAGATCATCTCAATTAAACACAATTGAAGAAGCTTTAGAAGATTTAAAACAAGGAAAAGTTATCATTGTAGTTGACGATGAAGATCGTGAAAATGAAGGAGATTTCCTATGTATCGCCGAATTTGCAACGCCAGAAGTCATCAACTTTATGGTTACGCACGGACGCGGATTGGTTTGTACGCCACTTACACAACAAAGATGTAAAGCATTAGGTTTGGACCTTATGGTTGGGCACAATACTGCAATTTACGAAACTAATTTTACGGTTTCTGTGGATCTACAAGGTCACGGATGTACGACAGGAATTTCGGCTTCTGATCGTTCTAAAACTATTCAAGCTTTAATTGACGAAAATACAAATCCAGATGATTTAGGAAAACCAGGACATATTTTCCCTCTTATAGCAAAAGATGGTGGAGTTTTGGTTCGCATGGGACATACAGAAGCTGCTGTTGACTTAGCTCGCATGGCGGGACATTATCCTGCTGGATGTATTGTCGAAATCTTGAAAGAAGATGGAGAAATGGCTCGTTTGCCAGAATTGTTAGAGATTGCGAAGAAATTTGATCTTAAAATTGTTTCGATTGAAGATTTGATTGCTTACCGATTAGAAAATGAATCCTTGGTAAAACGTATCGAGCAATTTCCTGCAAAAACAAGATTCGGAGAATATGAATTAATCGCTTATCAACAAACAACAAATAATCAAGTTCACTTCGCTTTGAAAAAAGGAAAATGGACAAAAGATGATGTAGTTCCAGTTCGTGTAAAATCGACAAATAGCTACTATGATTTGTTTAGCGCTTTACAAAACGGCGAAACACCATTGTTAGAAAAAACAATGAACATTATCAACGAAGAAGAAAGAGGTGTTGTAATTTTTATTAATAACATTCAAAGTTCTGAATTGATTGAACAAAAATTAGAGATTTTCAAAAGTTTTTCTGAAGGAAAATCTAAATCAGGTGTTTTACCAGCCGATGAAAAAGATCACGGAATTGGCTCTCAAATCATCAAAGATTTAGGCATCCAAAAAATGAATTTGATTACACGCACTTTAGAAGAACCACATACGACGCAATACGGTTTGGAAATTGTAAAATGTACTAAATTGTAAGAAATAATTCATCACAATATACAAAAGCAGTTCTGAGAAGAGCTGCTTTTTTTTTTGAATCATTTTGTAACTTTTTGATTAAATTGACATCTCATATAAAAACACAATATGCAAAATAAAACTTTAGCTTTAATATTTTTTATTCTTACGAGTATTTCATTTGGACAAAATTCAATAGCTAATAAAATTTACACTTCTGATATAGATAATTTCTGGATAGCTTTTGATAGTATTCAAACTACAAATAATTATTCACAAAAAATAAAATTCATTAATACTTTATACATTGATAAAGGGACAAAAGGTTTAAAATCCTTTATGAAAGTAAGAGATTATAATGATACTCTTTATATTAAACTTATTGATAATTATCCTAAGTTTTGGAATTCTATTAGACCTAATACACTTACCATAAAAAATAAAACAAAAGAATTAACTAAAGCTGTAAAAAAACTAAAAAAACTATATCCTGAGCTAAAAGAAGGAGAAATGTATTTTACAATTGGTGGCTTGCGTTCAGGTGGAACTTTATATGAAAATATGGTTTTAGTTGGTTCTGAAATCGCTACAGGAATTCCAAAAACAGATGTTTCAGAATTTGAAAATGATTGGCTAAAAAATGTTTTTGCGAAGCAATCACTTGATAATATTATTTCACTAAATATTCATGAATATGTACACACACAACAAAAACCAAATGAAAACAACTCATTATTACACCATACCCTAAAAGAAGGTTCGTGCGATTTTATTACAGAGCTTGTTTTAGGAGAACCAATTGAAAAACAATATATTTTTTATGGAAAACAGCACTTCGATGATTTGAAAAAACAATTTAAAGAAGAGATGTTTATAGATGATTTTTCAAATTGGTTATACAATGGAGGACAAAAGGGTGAAGCTGCTGATCTGGGATATTTTATTGGATATGAAATATGTAAATCATATTACAATCAAGCTAAAAATAAAAAACAAGCGATAAAAGATATTATTGAACTGAATTATCAAGATGAAAAAGAAGTTGAAAATTTTCTAAGAAAATCTGGTTTTTACGAAGAAGGTTTTGATAAAGATCAATTAATAAAAGAATACGAAAAAAAACAACCTTATATCATAAAAATTGAGCCTTTCGAAAATGGTTCAACAAATATAGATTCATCTATCAAAGAATTTAAAATTATATTTTCTAAACCAATGAATCCAAAAGAATATTCAATAAGATTCTCAAAAAAAGGAAAAGAGTATAGTCCTAAGTTTACAAAAATCAATTTCTCTAATGATAACACTACATTCGTAATAACTATGGAATTAACTCCAACTAAAGAATATGAATTTGTAATTTCAAATGGTTTCAAATCAGAAGATGGCTACCCATTAAAATTAGACAACAATGAATTAATTATTAATTTTAAAACTTAATAATACAAAAAAAGCTTCTCGAAATCGAGAAGCTTTCTTATTAATAATCATCATAATATTTAATGCGCATAATGTTTACGAGAAACAAAATGCAGAATTTTTTGAACTAATTTCGTGTTTTTGTATAAATTCCAATTCATTAATAAAACACTGAACAAAATTACTGCCAAACCATAAATCTGCAAATGAGTTACGACATCATCTGTAAAAAAATAACTCAATGCAACCGCTACAATCGGATTAACATAGGCATATGTAGAAACTTCTACAGCTGGACGATATTGTAACAACCAAACGTAAGAACCAAAAGCAAGAATAGAGCCAAAAGTTGTTAAATAAGCCATTGCCATCCAATCTTCTGTCGCTACATTCGCAAAATTAAAATTAGCATATTCTCCATTGAAGATTGCAACTGTATTAAACAAAACTCCAGCAGTAATCATTTGCCAAGCCGTTTTGACCATGATGTTCAAATCTTCTTTTGGTTTCGTAACTTCTTTTTTCTGCTTTTCTGTTACATATTTTGAATACAAAGAACCTAACGTCCAAGCAATCGAACAAAAGATAAGAACAATCAACCCAATCATATTTAAGAATTGTTGATCTGCATCTGCATGCACAGTGGTTGTTTGTTCATAGAACAACATCAAAACGCCAACAAAACCTAACAGAACACCTAAAATAGTAGGAATACTTGAAAAATTTTGTTTCCATTTCGGTTTATCTAACACAATAAACCAAATTGCTGCCGATGCTGCCATAATTGCAACAATTCCACTTGGTAAAAATTGTTCGGACCAAATAATCCCAGCCATATCAATAAACAACAACATAAACCCTGTAAACATACATTGTTTCACAATTTGTTTATCCCACAGCTTGTAACCTTTCAGTTTACAATATCCCATCAACATTGAGCTCGCCACAATAAAGCGAAACGAACCCAAAATAAACGGACTAAAACCATGCAAAGCCTTATCTATAAAAAAATAAGTTGATCCCCAAACTACATAAACCACGAAATACGCTGCAATAATCAGCCACTTACTTGGTTGATTCCCTTTCATTCAATCTATATTTTTTTAAATCGTTGGTATAACGATATTTTGTTCTTCTTTTATTGTTTGTAAAACTATAGTTGTACGCGTAGAAGTGATTCCGCCAATTTTACTCAAATGTTTGCGCATCAATTCCACCAAACCTTCGTTATCAGAAGTTCTCACTTTGATTAGATAACCATCTTCTCCAGCAATATCATGAACCTCTAAAACTTCTGGAATTTCGGCAAGTTGTCTTCCTACTGTTTCATCGCCGATAATATCTACGGTCTTGATAAACATATACGAAAGTAATTTTTGTCCAACTGCCACTGGATTTATTTTTGCGTGATAAGCCAAAATAACTTGCTTATTTTCAAGCTTTTTCACACGTTCTAATATTCCAGAAGGTGCCATTCCCAATTCTCTAGCGATATCCGCATTGTTAATACGTGCATTATCTTGCATTAATCGCATGATTTTCAAATCAGTAGCATCTAAATTAAATTCTATCTTTTCCATTTCGACTGCAAAATTAAGACTATTTTGAATAATATTCAAAAAATATATCAAAAATTGTATGTTATTCTTGATATGATTTTAAACTATAAATTAAATTCATTTTAATTCTATAAAACAACATCATTATTCAAAAGAAAAGGCTACTCAAAAAATGAGTAGCCTTTCTATTATTTTAAAAAATTTTGGTTAGAGAATTAGTTTCCTCCTTCTTCCATTTTCTTTTTCAATTCTGCTAATGAATCGATATCTCCTAAAGTAGAAGTTTCGATTGTGTTAGATGAATTGTTGTTATTATTGTTAGATGATCTCTCAGCTTTAACTTCTTCCTCACGGAAAGTAGCTGTGTGAGAAACTACTACACGACGGAATTCTTTGTTGAACTCGATAACTTTGAAAGATGTTTCTTCACCTTTTTTGATACGAGATCCGTCTTCTTTCTCTAATGTACGAGCTGGAGCGAAAGCTTCAACGTCAGCATCTTCGAATTGTACTGTAGCACCTTTGTCAAATACGTCAACTGCTTTACCTGTGTGAACTGTACCTACTGCATATTTAGCTTCGTACTGATCCCATGGGTTTTCAGTTAATTGTTTGTGACCTAAAGATAAACGACGAGCTTCTACGTCTAATTCTAACACTACTACGTCTAAAATATCATCAACTGCACAGAATTCTGATGGGTGTTTGATTTTCTTAGTCCAAGATAAGTCAGAAATGTAGATTAATCCGTCAACACCTTCTTCTAATTCTACGAATACACCGAAGTTAGTGAAATTACGAACTTTACCTTTGTGAGTAGAACCTACTGGGTATTTAGTTGTAATATCTGTCCAAGGATCTGGAGTTAATTGTTTGATACCTAAAGACATTTTTCTTTCTTCTCTATCTAAAGTTAAAACTACTGCTTCAACCTCATCACCTACTTTTACGAAATCTTGAGCAGAACGTAAGTGAGTAGACCATGACATTTCAGAAACGTGGATTAAACCTTCTACACCTGGAGCAACCTCAACGAATGCACCGTAGTCAGCTAAAACAACTACTTTTCCTTTAACTTTATCACCAACTTTGATATCAGCATCTAAAGCATCCCATGGATGAGCTTCTAATTGTTTAATACCTAATTGGATACGAGATTTATCTTCGTCGAAATCTAAGATTACAACGTTGATTTTTTGTCCATCTTCTAAGATTTCAGATGGGTGGTTGATACGAGACCAAGATAAGTCAGTAATGTGGATTAAACCGTCAACACCTCCTAAGTCTACGAATACACCGTAAGATGTGATGTTTTTAACTTCACCTTCTAATACTTGTCCTTTCTCTAATTGAGCAACGATTTCTTTTTTCTGAACCTCGATATCAGCCTCGATTAACGCTTTGTGAGAAACTACTACGTTTTTGAATTCTGGGTTGATTTTAACAACTTTGAACTCCATAGTTTTTCCTACGAATTGTTCGTAATCACGGATTGGTTTAACATCGATTTGAGAACCTGGTAAGAAAGCTTCAATTCCGAATACGTCAACGATCATACCACCTTTAGTACGAGCTTTGATGTAACCGTTAACGATTTCTTGAGAATCGTGTGCTTTATTAACAGCATCCCATGCATTTAATGTACGAGCTTTTTTGTGAGATAAAATTAATTGACCATTTTTATCTTCACGTTGATCAACCATTACTTCAACGATATCCCCAACTTTCAAGTCTGAGTTGTAACGGAATTCGTTTAATGAAATAACACCTTCTGATTTGAAGTTGATGTCAACGATAGCTTCTTTATCTGTAATACGTACAACTTGTCCTTTGAATACTTCATTCTCATGTAAGTCTTCTAAAGTTGTATCGTACATTTGCTCTAATTCAGCTTTTTCTTTACGATCTTCTTCGTTTAATCCTGATTCGAAAGATTCCCAATCAAATGATTCTGGCGCTACGTTTGCATTAGCAGACGCATCTAATACTGGAGTGTTTAATACAACTTCTTGTACCTCCTCTTGTTTTGTTTCTTTAGACATAATTCTAAAAATTTGTATCTCAATCTATTTTATTTCGGAATCTTCAAATGCAAATAAATGACCGAGAGATGTTTAACTTAATAATTAATCGCTTGATTCCTAAACCATTTTAGCGAGTGCAAAGATAAACAATTATATTTTAATATTTGGAATAATTTTAGATTCAACTCAAAGAAATTTAAGATTTTATAAAGAAATTACACACTTGTTTATTCGTAACTTGTAATCGAATCTCAACTTTATGGATAGTCTAAAGAAAATAAAACGATTTTCTAAAATCGTAAAAGTCGTTTCTAAATATGGTTTTGAAGAAATTCTTTCTCGCGGAAATGATTTGTTTCATTCTGATCACAATACCGAATTTTTCAACCAATCATTCAATCAACGTTTCCGAATGGCTTTGGAAGAACTTGGTCCGACCTATATAAAATTTGGACAATTATTGAGTAATCGTAAAGATTTGGTTCCTGAATCTTTGGTTGAAGAACTAAAAAAATTACAAGATAATGTTCCGCCAGAAGAAATTGACATCAAACAAAAAATTAGAGATGAATTTGGAATAGAACCAGACGAACATTTTCTTTTTATAGAAGAACAACCTTTTGCTGCTGCAAGTATTTCGCAAGTTTATCGTGCCACTTTGTTGAATGGAGAAAAAGTTGTTTTCAAAGTAAAACGATCTAATATTCAGAAAATAATTGAATCAGATTTAGCCCTGATTCGAGACATTGTTCATTTTTTGGAAAAAAAATATGAGAAACTTCAAAAATTATTCATTTCTGAAATCGAAAAATCATTTGAAAATTCAATTCTGAAAGAACTTTCATTAACCAATGAATTTCAGAACATCGAACGTTTCAGAAAAAATTTCGAGAATAGTAAAGATGTTTATGTTCCGAAAACATATGAAGATTATTCGAACAACAATTTTCTTTGCATGGAATTCATAGTAGGTTTCAAGGTAAATGATGTTGAACAGTTAGAAGCTTTAGGAGTTGACCCGAAAAAAATCGTACAGAAAGGTTTTGATATTTATTTGAAACAATTACTTGATGATGGATTTTTTCATGCTGATCCACATCCCGGAAATATTTTTATTTTAAAAGATGGACGACTTGCTTTTATAGATTTTGGTTCGATGGGAATTTTAGCCATCAACGAAAAAGAGGCTTTAGAAAATGTTGTAATTGATTTTGGATTAAAAAATCCGAAACGAATTGTTCGTTCACTCAAAAAAATGGCGATTAAACATTATATCGAGAACGAAAAACAATTGGAACGTGACATTGCAGATATTTTTGATTATTTAGAATACAATACTGTCGATACAATAGAAGTTCAAATCATCATTAAGAAATTCAACAATATTCTACAGCGAAATCATGTTTTATTACCCGAATATGTTTATATTTTACTACGCGGAATTGCGCTTATAGAAGGAATTGGACAACAATTACACGCTGATCTTAATGTCCAACGCTCGATGCGTCCTTATGCCGTAAAATTGGCTCGACAAAAATTTCATCCAAAATATTTGAGTAAAAAAGCAATTGATAATTTTAAAGATATTCAGGATTTAATCAACGATTTACCAGAAGACACCTTGAAATTAATTGAAAAAGTAAACAATGATAAATTGGCTTTAAACTTTAAGATTGATCAAATAGATAATATTCAGAAATTAATAAAAGACAGTATTAATAAACTGGTTTTAGCCATTCTTACTTTAGCTTTCGGAATTGGAGCAAGTATGTTAGCTAATACAACTGTTCGTCCTGTGATTCTAGACATGCCACTACTTTCTTGGATTGGTTATTTATTATCTATCTTTACAGCTGGATGTATTATTATATTAGTTTTTAGAAAGAAATAATAAAATTAAAATTAATAAAAATAAAATAGCCACCTCAATGAGGTGGCTATTTCTATTGTAAGCTATTCAAAGAATTATTATTTCTTTTTTGTAGCTGTTTTTTTGATAACTTTTGTTTCAGTTACTACAGCTGTTCTAGGTAATACCTCAACACGTCTGTTTCTTTGGTAACACTCTTCAGTGTTTTCAGTACATAACAATTGAGATTTTCCTAATCCACGAGCAGTTAAACGAGACTTATCCACTCCACCTCTTTCAACTAAAATATTAACTAATGCTTGAGCACGTTTTAAAGATAATGTTTTGTTGTAAGCATCTTTACCTCTTTGGTCAGCATGTCCGTCAATGTAGAAGCTTTTCTCTTTTAAATCATCAGAATTTAAAATTTGAGCAGCTACACGTACATCTTCGTAAGAAGAAGGAACAATTTTATCAGAGTTGTATTCGAATAAAATATTAGATAAACGTTTTGCTACGTGAACTTCAGTCCATGGACATCCGTTATTTTCTTTTGGTCCTGGTACAGTTGGACAAGCATCATCTGGATCTGGAATACCATCACCATCTGTATCTGGACAACCTTGGAATTGAGGTAAACCTGGTACATCTGGACAAGCATCATCTTTATCAGGAATACCGTCACCATCTCTATCTGGCCAAGGACAACCATTATTTTCTACTGGTCCTGCAACTTCTGGACATTCGTCTAAGTTATCTGGAATACCATCACCGTCTGTATCTGGACAACCTTGGAATTCAGCTAAACCTGGTACAGTTGGACAAGCATCGTCTGGATCTGGAATACCATCACCGTCTGTATCTGGACATCCGTTAAATTCTGCTAAACCTGGTACATCTGGACAAGCATCTACGTCATCTGGAATACCATCTTTATCTCTATCTGGTCTTCCGAAACGGAAAGTAACACCTACTGTGTGTTGGAAGAAATCGAAATAATTGTTTCCTCCGTAAGCTGGTAACCAGTTATAATCAGAAGCAACGTTTAAACCGAAGTTTTTAGTAAACCATAAGTTAAATCCAGCACCTAAAGAAGCTACAAAGTGATTTTTCTCTAAATCTTCAACTTCTGTTAATTGGTAAGTTTCATTTCCATCACCATTACCATAGTAAGCTGTTAATGGAAATTGTAATCCTGTGTAGTCGTATCTGTTGTAACCAGCACCTACACGGATATATGGATCAAACCAAGAATCTTCTTTTAAGATATAACCATTAGCTAACTTATAACGTAAACCTAAACCAGCATTGATGAATAATTCATCTTTGATACGTAATCTGTTGTTATCAACTTCACCTACTGAAGCAGTTAAATCAACATCAAAAGATCTGTTTAAGTTACGGATGATAGATAATTTAGATAAAGGAGGAACGATATCCCAATTATCTGTTTTGAAATACTGGTTGAATGGTCCAGTCACTGAGTTGTGATCAACTGCGTGAGCACCAACTGTAATTGCCCAAGGATTCTTTGAATTCTGAGCATCTACAAAAGAATTACCCGCTAGGAATAATACTACTGCAGATAATAATAGATTAAACTTTTTCATTATCAAATATTTAGCGTTTTAAATATATTAAATTTTACTTAATTTTTATACAATTATAAGACAAATTTAAGAATTCTTTATCATTCTATCCAAATCTCTTTTCAAATCTTTTCCTTTTATTGTGTTTCTTTTGTCAAAAAGTTTCTTCCCTTTTGCCAAATATATCTTCAATTTTGCCAACCCTTTATTGTTTATAAACAGCGTGGTTGCTACAATTGTCAATCCTGTCTCTTTCGTTTTGCGTTCTAATTTTCGCAACTCAGATTTTTGTAATAAAAGTTTTCTGTCTCGTCTCGTTTTATGATTAAAGTATGTTCCCCAATCATATTCGTCAATAAACATATTAACAATATAGAGTTCTCCATCCTTCATTTGACAAAAACTTTCAGTAATCGAAGCTTTTCCCATTCGGATAGATTTTATTTCAGTCCCAAATAATTGGATGCCGGCTTCGTAAGAATCTAATAATTCATACTCAAACCTTGCACGTTTATTCTTAATCGTAACTTCTTTCTGCACTTTATTTTATTCCAATTAAAATTTGTAACTTTGCCGGAAGGTCAAACAAACATCATACCAAAAATTATGTTAAATGTTTCTAATTTATCGCTTCAATTCGGCAAGCGTGTACTTTTCGACGAAGTTAATATAAAATTTACAAATGGCAACTGTTACGGGATAATTGGTGCCAATGGAGCAGGAAAATCTACTTTCTTAAAAATATTATCAGGTGAAATCGATCCAACTTCAGGACAAGTTAGTCTTGAAAAAGGAAAACGTATGTCTGTCTTAGAACAGAATCACTTCAAATATGACGAATATACAGTATTGGATACTGTTTTACGTGGAAATAAAGTATTATACGATATTAAAGAACGTATGGATGCTTTATATGCTAAACCAGATTTTTCTGAAGAAGATGGTATCAAGGCAGGAGAATTAGGTGTCGTTTATGAAGAAATGAACGGATGGAATGCAGAATCTGATGCTGCTACATTATTATCGAATGTAGGAATTGATTCGGATATGCATTATACATTAATGGGAGATTTAGATAATAAAGCGAAAGTTCGTATTTTGATTGCTCAAGCTTTATTTGGAAATCCTGACGTGTTAATCTTAGATGAGCCTACCAACGAATTGGACGTTAATACAATTCAATGGTTAGAGGATTTCTTAGGTAATTTCGAGAATACTGTAATCGTTGTATCGCACGACCGTCACTTCTTAGACGCAGTTTGTACGCATATTTGTGATTTAGATTTCTCTAAATTAAACCTATATTCTGGTAACTATACATTCTGGTACGAGTCTTCTCAGTTAGCTGCAAAACAACGTGCGCAACAAAACAAAAAAGCTGAAGAAAAGAAAAAGGAATTACAAGATTTCATTGCTCGTTTCTCTTCTAACGTTGCTAAGGCAAAACAAACGACTTCTCGTAAAAAAATGATCGAGAAATTAAATATCGAAGATATCAAACCTTCTTCTCGTCGATATCCAGCACTTATCTGGGAACAATCGCGTGAGGCTGGTGATCAAATCTTAGAAGTAAACAATTTATCTGCTTCTGTAGATGGAGAAGTTTTATTTAAAGATGCGAACATCAACTTGAAAAAAGGTGATAAAATTGGTATTTTCTCTCGCAACTCGAAAGCGGTTTCTCAATTTTTTGAAATTCTTTCAGGAAAAGCTCAGCCAGATTCTGGAGATTTTACTTGGGGAATTACAACAACACAAGCGTATTTACCTTTAGATAATACAGATTTCTTCAAAGAAGATATCAACTTGGTTGATTGGTTACGTCAATATACAGAATCAGACGATGAACGTCACGAAGAATTTATGCGTGGTTTCTTAGGGAAAATGTTATTCTCTGGAGACGAAGCTCTTAAAAAATCTTCTGTTTTATCAGGAGGTGAAAAAATGCGTTGTATGTTCTCTCGCATGATGTTATTACGTGCAAACGTATTATTGTTAGACGAGCCAACAGGTCACTTAGACTTAGAATCGATTACAGCATTGAATAATTCTTTGGTTAATTTCAAAGGAACAATTTTAATGGGTTCTCATGACCACGAATTGATTCAAACAACTTGTAACCGTATTATCGAGTTAACTCCAAACGGAATCATCGATCGTTATATGACGTATGATGAATTCTTAGATGATCCAAAAGTAAAAGAATTAAAAGCAAAATATTACGCTTAATAATTTCTTTCACCATATTTCTAAAAATCCAGAAGGTTCTACTTTCTGGATTTTTTTATTCATAAATTATTCTATCTTTGAGTTAGAATTTTTCGCATGATTCAACTTCCTACCATATTACTTTATCTCATTATTGCATTGATTATTTTTCTAATCATTATGATTACATATTTAATCCATTCATTAAAATCTGAGAAAAAAATAAGTCATGAGCAAACGCAACGTTTAGACAATTTATCTACAAAAGTTGATGAGTTAAAATTGGAGTCATACGAAGCTAAACTGAATCCTCATTTATTCAAAAACATACTTAATTCTATTCAGTCAAATGCTTATCAAACCTATTATACGATTGATAAATTGGCAAATGTGTTGGATTATATTTTGTACGAAAGCAAAGACAATTTTGTGACGATAAAAGATGAAATAGATTTCACTAAAAACTTTATTGAAATTAATAAAGTAAAAGTTTCGCCTTTGTTTGATTTTCAAGTTAAAACGAAAATTGATGAAACTTCACCTTATTATCAAGAAAAAATTATTTTACCTTTATTAAGTATTGATTTTATTGAAAATGCTTTTAAACATACCGACTTTCAACAAGCCAATTCATTTATAAAAATTTTGCTTGAACTGAATAATAAATCATTTCAAATTCAGGTAATGAATAAAATTTCACCAAAAAATAGTTTGAAAAAAGAAACTGGCGGACATGGAAGTCAATCATTAGAACACCGCTTGAAAATGGTTTACGACGACGATTTCTCACTTTCTAAAACAATTGAACAAGATATTTTTGTA
Organism: Empedobacter sp. GD03739; assembly: GCF_029843245.1. Lineage (NCBI taxonomy): Bacteria > Pseudomonadati > Bacteroidota > Flavobacteriia > Flavobacteriales > Weeksellaceae > Empedobacter > Empedobacter sp. GD03739. The sequence goes on from NZ_JAOCHX010000003.1 coordinate 109,196, forward strand.
GCCAACTTAAAAATAAATCTACATGAGTTTTACACTAAAATGCATACTAATTGACGACGAAATTCTTGGGTTAAAGTACCTGAAAATGTTGTGTGAACAAATGGAAGACATCGAAGTTGTGAAAGCTTATGTTGATCCTGAATTATTCATTAACGAAATCGAAAATCTTGATTTTGACTTTTGTATTTTAGATATCGAAATGCCTAAAATTAATGGTTTACAAATCGCTAATTTATTAAAAGAAAAACCGTTTATTTTTTCCACTGCTTATAAGGAATATGCTGTTGATGCTTTTGATTTAGATGCGACAGATTATATTCAAAAACCAATCAAAAAAGAGCGTTTACAACAAGCCGTTGACAAAGTAAAAAAACGTTTACAAAATAATTTTTCGACACCAAATAATTTTGTACAATTAAATTCGGATAAAGGAAAAATTTTGTTGCAGTTTAATCAAATTTTGTACATTACAACTTCTAGTGTTGACAGCCGTGATAAAGTGGTTTATTATCAAGATTTATCGTTCTTGATTTTGAAAAACATTACACTTGATTCATTGTCAGAAATGTTACCCGAAAAAGATTTTGTTCGCATCAATAAACGAGAAATAATTAGCTTACATCATATTAAATATTTTCACTCAGACAATGTTACTTTAGATGTTTTATCAAAAGAAAATAAAGAAATTAATTTGGTGTTAAGTGAAGTTTACAAAGCTAATTTTATTGCTCAAATTTCAATTTGATTACAAAAAAAATCCATTTCATTACATTTTACTCAAGTTTAAAAAATATTGATATTTTTCTGTAAATTAATTTCTGACTTTTGTTGAAAATTAACGCCATGAAAAAATCGACAAGAAATTCTATTTTTTATATAATAACCATTCTACTTTGTTCAATCATGATGTATTTTATTGTGATTAAAGCAGAAGAAATGGAAGCTGGAAAACATGTTGTTCATGCTGCAAATGGAAGCAATTACTTCAATGATTTCATCAACAGTATTACACACAATATTGGACACCCTCTTGCTATTTTATTAGCACAAATTGTGACCATTATATTTACCGCAAGAGTTTTTGGATGGATATTTAATAAAATTGGACAACCAACTGTAATTGGAGAAATTATTGCAGGTATTTTCCTTGGTCCTTCTTTCATTGGAATGCATTTCCCAGAATTTTTCGGAGATCTTTTCCCAAAAGAATCATTAGGAAACTTAGAATTTATCAGTCAAATCGGTTTGATTCTATTCATGTATGTCATCGGAATGGAGTTAGACCTTAAAGTGCTAAAGAAAAATGCACAAGACGCCATAGTTATTAGTCACGCGAGTATCATTATTCCATTTACACTTGGTTTAGCTCTAGCTGGATTAATTTATATGGAATTTGCTCCAGAAGGAATTAACTTTCTATCATTTGCCCTTTTTATCGGAATTTCGATGAGTATTACAGCCTTTCCCGTTCTGGCTCGTATTGTACAAGAACGCGGGATTAGCAAAACTCGTTTAGGTTCTATTGTAATTACTTGCGCTGCAGCCGACGATATCACGGCTTGGTGTTTATTAGCCGCGGTTATCGCCATTGTAAAAGCTGGCTCATTCATCAGTTCATTGTATGTTATTTTACTCGCAATTGTTTACGTTATCGCGATGGTTCGTTTCGTTCGTCCTTTCCTAAAGAGAATTGCAGACGTACATTCGAGCAAAACAACGCTTACAAAACCTATCATTGGAATCTTTTTCTTGGTCTTAATTATTTCTTCATACTTAAGTGAAATCATAGGAATTCATGCATTATTTGGAGCTTTTTTAGCTGGAACAATTATGCCTGAAAATGTGAAATTTAGAAATTTATTCATCGAAAAAATAGAAGATGTTTCATTGGTTTTATTACTTCCGCTGTTCTTTGTTTTTACAGGTTTAAGAACACAAATTGGATTATTAGATAGTCCACATTTATGGCAAACTGCGGGAATGATTATTTTGGTAGCTGTAACAGGAAAATTTGTTGGAAGTGCAGTAGCCGCTAAATTTGTTGGACAAAACTGGAGAGACAGTTTGACCATTGGTGCCTTAATGAATACACGAGGTTTGATGGAATTAGTCGTGCTAAACATTGGATATGATTTAGGAGTTTTAACACCAGAAGTTTTCGCTATGATGGTGATAATGGCTTTGGTCACAACTTTTATGACAGGTCCAGCTTTGGATTTAATCAATTGGATTTTCCGCAAACAAAAAACAGAAAATGAACTTTCTGAAATTAGTCAAAGTCAGAAATATAAAATTTTAATTGATTTTCAAACACCTGAAAAAGGTGCTGAATTGTTACGAATAGCTAATAGCTTTATCAAAAAACAAGACGAAAACTCACTTGTTTCGGCAATTCATGTGATGAAAAGTAGCGAAGTGCAACATTTCAATCTTGAAGATAGAGAAGCAGAAATTTTCGAACCGATTATTGAGGTTTCCAAAGAATTACATCAAGATGTAACGACAATGTTCAAAGTTTCTACAGATATGGTTTTTGAGACAATTGATATTGCACAAAAAGGTGATTACGATTTAATGTTGATGGGTGTTAGAAATTCTATTTATTCGGGTTCGTTATTAGGAAATATTTTAGGATTTACGACAAAAATTATCGATCCAGATATTTTGATTGGTCAAGTTACTGGAAAAGAAAACATGTTTGATCATTCAATTTTCAACGAAAGAACGAAACAATTATTGAACAAATCAACAGTTCCTGTTGGAATTGTTTTGGACAAAAATTTTACTAAAGCAGAAAAAGTTTTTCTTCCTCTTTTTGGAAATAAAGATGCCGATTTACTGAAATATGCACAACGTTTAATATCAAATAGCGAATCTCAAATTATTATTGTAGACGTAAGCGGTTACACGAAACGTCATTCAGAAGTAAAAGAAATTATTCGTAGTATCGAAAATATTGCTCCAAATCATATTAGTCTTTCGTACAAACAACAATTGGATAAAGAGTTTTTGGATGAAATGGATTTGATGATGATTAGTATGGAAAGCTGGAAAAACCTTATCGAAACGAAAAGCATTTGGATTTCCAATGTACCAACCACTTTGATTATTTCTGAGTAGAGGAAAATTAATTATATTAGTGGTTTTTAATGATAGATTTAGATTAAATATTTTTTTTAATTTTAGTTGTACAAAAAAATAAAATCTACAATTTAATAAACCTAAAAAAAATGTATAAAATTTTATTACTTAAACTTACTTTAATTATTTCAACAATCTGTTTTGGTCAAAAAATAATTGTTAATAACCAAGAGTATACAGGAAGATTGACTTGGGATGATTTCAAAGGGAAAATTGACAATAACTCTTCTTTTACAGCTTACACTTCTTATAAGTTTCGTACAAAAATAGAAAGTGTAAAAACTGAAGGGGATTCAATTACCATCAATGGTTTTGAAATTATCTTAGAATTAGATCAAACTAAATCGTGGGCAAAAATGAATAAAGTCACAGACAATCTATTGATTCATGAGCAAGGACATTTTGACATAGGAATTTTAACTATTAAAGAAATATTAAAAAAGTATAAAACAACAAAATTTACTACGAGTAATTTCAATATAACTCTTCAAAATTTAATTAAAGAAGTTTCAAAAAAATATAATGATATGGCAATTAAATATGATAAAGAAACAAACCATTCTGCAAATGTAGTTCAGCAACAAAAATGGAACATTTTCTTTTCTAAACAGTTATCTATATACGATTAATCTTTAATAAGAGTTTAAACAAAAAAAATCCGTTCAATAGTTTTGAACGGATTTTTTTTATCTTAATTAGAATAAACTCTTAAACATCAATTTTTGCATAGTGTGCATTTTTCTCGATAAACTCACGACGAGGCGGTACATCATCACCCATCAACATAGAGAACACGCGATCTGCTTCTGTCGCATTATCAATTGTTACTTTACGCAACGTTCTGTGCTCTGGATTAAGTGTTGTATCCCATAATTGCTCTGCGTTCATTTCCCCAAGACCTTTGTATCGTTGAATTGTAACTCCTTTACCAGAACCATCTGTAGAGAATTCGGCAGTTAAACGCTCACGATCTTTTTCGTCCCAAGCATATTCTGCTTTCGCTCCTTTTTTAATTAAATATAAAGGTGGCGTTGCAATATAAATATGTCCTTGCTCAATCAATTCTTTCATGTAACGGAAGAAGAATGTCAAAATTAATGTCGCGATGTGAGAACCGTCGACATCAGCATCGGTCATAATTACAACCTTGTGGTAACGTAATTTTGAGATATTAAGTGCTTTCGAATCTTCTTCAGTTCCAATTGTTACACCTAAAGCTGTATATATATTTTTAATCTCTTCGTTATCCAAAACTTTGTGCGCCATCGCTTTTTCAACATTTAAGATTTTACCACGTAATGGTAAAATTGCTTGAAAATGACGATCACGACCTTGTTTTGCCGTTCCTCCGGCAGAATCTCCCTCGACTAAGAATAACTCAGACTCTTCTGGTTTACGAGAAGAACAATCCGCTAATTTTCCTGGCAATCCACTTCCTCCCATTGGGTTTTTGCGTTGTACCATTTCACGAGCTTTCTTCGCTGCCTGACGAGCTTTTGCTGCTAAAATTACTTTATCAACAATTTGTTTTGCTTCTGTTGGATTTTCTTCTAAGAAATTCGTTAACATTTCTGCTACGATTTTATCAACCGCAGGAGAAACTTCAGAGTTTCCTAATTTCGTTTTCGTTTGTCCTTCAAATTGAGGCTCCATTACTTTTACCGAAATTACCGCTGTTAATCCTTCACGGAAATCATCACCAACGATTTCAACTTTTTCTTTTGCAAGATTAAAGTTTTCTTCTGCATATTTTTTCAATGTACGTGTCAACGCACGACGGAAACCAGATAAATGTGTTCCACCTTCATGTGTATTGATATTATTTACATACGAATGTACATTTTCGTTATACGATGTATTGTATCGCATTGCAACCTCAACTGGAATTCCATCACGTTCTCCTTCCATAAAGATTACTTTGTCCATGATAGATTCGCGGCTACCATCAATAAACTCAACAAATTCTTTTAATCCTTCTTCAGAATGAAAAGTTTCTGTAACAGGATTTCCTTCAGCATCTTTTTCGCGTTCATCAACCAATACAATATTGATTCCTTTGTTCAAGAAAGCTAACTCACGCAAACGATTTGCTAAAGTAGAATAGTTATATGTTTGTACTTCTTGGAAAATTGTATCATCTGGCGTAAAAGTTACTGTTGTACCACTTTTATCAGTCGTTCCAACTTCTTTTACATCGTACAAAGGTTTCCCTTTCGAATATTCCTGAATATATTGTTTTCCGTTCTTGAAAACTTCTGCCGATAAATGGTTAGAAAGTGCATTAACACACGAAACTCCAACACCGTGCAAACCTCCAGAAACTTTGTACGTATCTTTATCAAACTTACCACCTGCACCAATTTTCGTCATTACAACTTCTAATGCAGATTTTCCTTCTTTTTTATGTAAGTCGACAGGAATACCACGTCCGTTATCTTCGACACGAATCGAGTTTCCTTCTAAAATTGTTACCTTGATTGTATCACAGTATCCTGCTAAAGCTTCATCAATAGAGTTATCAACAACCTCGTAAACTAAATGGTGTAATCCTCTAACTCCGACGTCTCCAATGTACATCGATGGACGAAGACGTACGTGCTCCATTCCTTCTAACGCTTGGATATTATCCGCCGTATATGTGTTATTACTCATAATATGTCTCTAACTTTTTAAAACAAACAAATATAGTCAATTTTGACGAGAAAACCTCTTAAAAAGAACTTAAAGTATTGGATAAAATAACGTTTTAAAGATTCATTTTTTGGATTAATTCAATAATTGTTAAAATAAAAAACCGAAATCGAATTGACTTCGGTTTTCAAGTATATAATTTCTATAAATTAAATATCTTTCTTTTCTAAATAAACGACTTTTTTCGTTTCGAAAAAATCTTCGTCAAAAAAGTTTTGAATATCAAATAAAACTGCATTCGGAAAACCTGCTAATTCTTCTGTCAAATCGCCTCCTTTTAGGTACAACAAACCATTTGGAAAAGGATTAATTGCTTCTTTTTTGAATTTTCCACGAATCCATTCCGCAAATCTTGGCATTGCTGTTACCGCACGGGAAACCACAAAATCGTATTTATCTGTTAACTCTTCGGCACGCTTTTGTTCAGCTTTTACATTCGTCAAACCTAAACCATCAGCCACACCTTTTACAACCTTTATTTTTTTTCCTATAGAATCAACCAAATGAAACTGAACATTCGGAAACAAAATTGCCAACGGAATTCCTGGTAAACCTCCGCCAGTTCCTACATCAAGAACAGAAGAACCATCTGCAAACTCCATCACTTTTGCAATCGCTAACGAATGTAAAATATGATTCGTATAAATTTCGTCAATATCTTTTCGAGAAACAACATTGATTTGATCGTTCCATTCTTTGTACAAATCACCAACTTTCGAAAATTGCTCGATTTGTTTCTCCGTTAAATCAGGAAAATATTTTAAAATTAAATCAATCATTGCTTAAATAATTTCTGAAACTCGCTGACAAACGTAATCTAACAACTTTGTATCGTCTTCTGTAAACGGATTAATTTTGTGCGAATCGATATCAATTTGACCAATATTTTCTCCATTTTTGAAAATTGGAACAACAATTTCAGCTTTCGTTTCGATTGAACAAGCCAAATAATTATCTTGTGCATAAACGTCTGGCACAACAAAAGTTTCGTTAGATTCTGCTACTTGTCCACAAATTCCTTTACCATAAGGAATTATTGTATGATCGGTTGCCGCTCCAACATAAGGACCAAGTTTTAGCTCGTTTTTATCTCCATTCTTGAAATAAAATCCCACCCAATTGTAGTATTCAACTTCATCACTCAACAATTGACAAATCTTTTGTAGTCTGTCTTCCGTAGAAATTGCGCTATCAATTATGACATCCACGCGTTTATGTAAATCTTGCATTTTGTTACTTCTAAAAAAGCAAATTTATTGATTAATCATAACTTAATCAAAAGTTGACGTTTTTCATTTATCTTTGTACAAGATTTTTTAATCAAATGAAAGAATTTAAACCCTTATTGTTATTCCTTGCACGTTTTTTAGGAACTTACATTATTTTAAGTTTAGCTTATAAATTATATTTAGATCAATATTTACCGCACAATAACCCTGATCCGTTTACAAAATTAACATCAGATATAACAGCTTTTGGCTTGAACAAATGTGGTTTTTTCTCATTTTCTAATATTGCCGAAAATCACCCTTGGATGCGTTTGGTTGTAGATGGACAAGTTGCATCTATTGTAAATGAAGGTTGTAATGCGATTTCTATTCTGATCATTTTCGTTTCGTTTATCGTTGCTTTTTACACGAATTTCAAACAAACTTTTTTGTTTATTTTGTCTGGTTTAGCAATTCTTTTTGTGATGAATATTTCGAGAATTATGTTGCTAAATTATATTTTTAGATACCACGCAGAATATGGTAAAATGGCGCACGATTATTTGTTTCCAGCAATTATTTATGGTTCAATCGTAATTCTTTGGATTGTTTGGATTAAGTTTTTTGTAACAAAATACAATAAGCGAAATGCCAAATAAATATTTACGTTACGCAATTGCAGTTTTACTTGTTTTTGGATTGATATTAGTCCGAAAATTTGAAGATGTTTTATTTTATGATCCTTTCATAAAATACTTTCATTTTGTTGGTCATTCAAAATTCCCAGAAATTGATTTACCAAAATTGAGCGCTAGTTTGACAGTTCGTTATCTTATCAATACATTATTAACTGTATTAATTATTTGGTTTATTTTCTGGAAAAAAATTTACGTTAAATTCTCTATCATTATCATGATTATTGGATTAATCGTTCTTTTACCAATCTATAATTATTTGATTTCGACACAATTTTCATCAGGCGAAATGATTTTCTTTTATGTGAGAAGATTTCTCATTCAGCCTATGTTTTTATTGATTTTAGTTCCTTGTTTTTATTACCAAGAAATACAATATAAAAAAACGGTCGAAAATTAATTTTCGACCGTTTTTTTATTTTATCTAATTTATATTTTACAATAAACCTGATTCATCTTTTTCTTGTTGTGCATCCAATTTTGCTTGCTCTTTTGCAGCAGCTTCTTGTGCTTTTTGTTCTGCAACTTTACGTTTTTCTTCGTTTGCAATCTCTGCATTTGCTTTATTCACCGCTTTGTATTTATAAAGCCAGCCTAAAAATCCTCCCAAAATAAATCCGATACCAGCACCTCCAGTAATTCCTACCAAAAATTCTTTATCCGAAAATAATCTCGAAATATCCAAATTCGTAAAATAATACATTGCAATACTAATCGCAATCAACAAAAATCCAATAAAAGTAGAATAGGTCATCGTTATATGTTTTTAAAATAAATCTTGTAACATTCTTTGGCGAACAGCTTCGTACAAAATCGCTCCAGCCGCAACCGAAACATTCAATGAAGCAGTTTGTCCAGCCATAGGCAATTTAATAATTTTATCCGAAATTTTAATAATAGAATCCGAAACACCATCTTCCTCACTTCCCATCACAATAGCTGCAGGAACAGAGAAATCTGCATCATAAATAAAATCTGCTGATTTTTCAGAAGCACTAAAAATTGAGATTCCAGCCGATTGTAAATATTTAATAACATTCACTAAATTTCCTTCTTTACAAACCGGAATATTGTACAACGCTCCTGTCGAAGTTTTGATCGCATCTGCATTTACAGAAGCCGAACCTTTTGCTGGAATAATAATTGCATCAACACCAACACATTCCGCTGTACGAGCGATTGCACCAAAATTACGAACATCAGAAACACGATCTAAAATCAAGATAAAAGGCGTTTTTCCTTGCTCCCAAATTTGAGGTAATACATTTTCGATTGAATCAAATTCGATTGGCGAAATAAATGCATAGACTCCTTGGTGATTTTTTCCTGTAAAACGATTTAGTTTTTCTACAGGTACATAACTTACAGGAATTTCATATTCAGTGATTAATTTTCTCAATTCTGAAAAAATTTCTCCTTGTAAACCTTTTTGAATAAAAATTTTGTCGATTGTTTTCCCTGCTTCAATCGCTTCTATTACTGGTCTTAAACCAAAAATTCCCGCTTCGTTTTTCATAAGTGCAAAGATAGAGTTTTTATGGAAATGATTGAAGTTGATTGTAAAAAAAGCTTATTTTCGTTTAAAAATAAATTTAATGAATAATACTGAAAATAAATATGATACTTTTTATCGAAGAATAATTGCAAGATTTATAGACTTTGCAATTTTTATAGTAATCAATTTTATAATTTCATTTATTTTTTCATTGTTACAAAAACCTAAGGTTATGCAACTTTCTATGAATAATAATATAAATAGCATATTAGAAACTAAAGAAACCTATCAGGAATATAGTTTCGACTTAATTTCAGATTGGTTTATTCACAACAATTTTTACATCACTCTACTATTCTTAATCTACATGATTCTTACTAATTATTTTTTTAGTGGATCAATTGGAAAAATGCTTGTAGGTATTAAAGTTATAGAAATCGAAGAAACATGTAAACCATCTTTTATTAACTCATTCAAAAGAAGTTTATTTGGTATTATATATTTACCTTTCTTATATCTTTTTGAAGATAATTTTATAGTTATAATAGGTGTTTTAGTTTTTTATATTTTAAATGCATTTCAAATTTCATCTAATAAAAAGAAGCTAACATTTGAAGACATTATCGCTAAAACTGTTGTAATTAAATCAAAATAATTATTTCCCTGCCCTTCTCTTCAATTGTTGTAAATAATTTGGAAAGCTCATATACAACATGCAACCAATAACAATTAGCGAAATCATTGAGATTAAATTTAGTTTGATATGAACAATTTTTGACACAAAAACAACCACCAAAACAACATTAAATAAAGTTTGGAAATAAAAATGTTGCGCAATTTTTCGTCCAAAATCTGATTTGCTATACGAAGCAAAAAACATAAAAAGCACTAAAATTGTAAAAATTAAACTAATTTTCATTCTAAAAAAAATCACTAAATTTGAAAGGTTAAATATACTCAAAATGCAACAATATCACGATTTATGTAAAAAGGTTTTAGCAGAAGGCGCTTTTAAAGAAGACAGAACGGGAACAGGAACTAAAAGTATTTTTGGTTACCAAATGCGTTTCGATTTGTCGAAAGGTTTCCCTTTGGTGACGACTAAAAAATTACATTTAAAATCGATTATCTACGAATTGTTGTGGTTTTTGAAAGGTGATACGAATATCAAATATTTAACAGATAATGGTGTAAGAATATGGAACGAATGGGCTGACGAAAATGGTGATTTAGGTCCTATTTATGGTCATCAATGGCGTTCATGGGGGAAACCAAATGGAGAAGTTGTTGACCAAATTAAAGTTGCGATTGATCAAATAAAAAATAATCCTGATTCACGTAGAATTATAGTTTCTGCTTGGAATGTTGGAGAATTAGATCAAATGGCTTTAGCTCCATGTCATGCATTTTTTCAGTTTTATGTGAATGATGGAAAATTATCGTTGCAATTGTATCAACGTAGTGCAGATATTTTCTTAGGTGTTCCATTCAATATTGCGTCATATGCGTTATTACAAATGATGGTTGCACAAGTTTGTGATTTAGAAGTCGGCGATTTTGTGCATACTTTTGGAGATGCACATATTTACAAAAATCATTTTGAACAAGTTGAACTACAATTAACACGCGAACCTTTTCCTCTTCCAACAATGAAAATCAATCCGAATGTAAAGGATATTTTTGATTTTACATACGAAGATTTCGAATTAGAAAATTATCAAGCTCATCCTCACATCAAAGGAATTGTAGCAGTTTAATCATAAAAAAACACTTAAAGTCTCCAAATTGGAGGCTTTTTTTGTAACTTTTCGAGAAAATTATCAACCAATAGAAATAAATTTTTACGATGAAAAAACGAATCCTTTGGCTTTCATCAGCCTTTATTATATCAAGTCTTACTTATGCGCAAGTAATGACGCCACCGCCGAGTTATAACGAAAACCAAACGAACAAATTAGATATTTATCGTGCAGAAGCAGAACGAATTAATAATCTTGTTCATACCAAATTGGATCTTAAATTTGATTATGCAAAAGAGCACGTTTTAGGTGAAGCTTGGGTAACATTGAAACCACATTTCTATGCTACAAACAAAGTTACATTAGACGCAAAAGCAATGTTGATTAGCGAAGTCGCTTTGGTAAATGGTGCTACAAAAAAAAAATTAAATTATAAATACGATGATTTACAATTAGTCATCGATTTGGATAAAGAATACAAAAAAGATCAAGAATATACACTTTACATCAAGTATACAGCGCGTCCAAACGAAGTAAAACAAGAAGGAAGTGCGGCCATAAACGATGCAAAAGGTGTTTATTTTATCAATGCAAAAGGTGAACGACCAAATTATCCAACTCAAATTTGGACACAAGGCGAAACTGAATCTTCTTCTTGTTGGTTCCCGACAATTGATAAAACGAATCAAAAAACTTCACAAGAAATCACGTTAACATATCCTGATAAATATGTTTCATTATCAAATGGAACGATGAAATCTTCGAAGAAAAATTCGGATGGAACAAAAACTGATTATTGGAAATTCGATAAAAAACATGCTCCATATTTATTCTTTTTCGGAATTGGAGATTATGCAGTTATCAATGATAAATGGAAAAATATCAATGTTGATTATTACGTAGAACCAGAATATAAAGACGTTGCGAAGCAAATTTTTGGTAATACACCAGAAATGATTCAGTTCTTTTCTGATAGATTAAACTATCCTTATCCTTGGGATAAATATGCACAAATGACGGCTCGCGAATATGTTTCTGGAGCTATGGAAAATACAACAGCTTCTTTATTTCATGATGGTGTTCAGCAAAAAGCTGGTCAATTAGTCGATGAAAACACTGCTGAATATGTTATTGCGCACGAATTATTTCACCATTGGTTTGGAGATTTAGTTACGGCTGAAAGTTGGGGAAATTTAACAGTGAATGAATCGTTTGCTAATTATTCTGAATATTTATGGTTTGAATATAAATACGGAAAAGAGAAAGCGGATGAGCATCGTTACAACGAAATGTTTGGTTATAAACAAGGCGATGGACCAACGAAAAATTTGGTTCGAGTTCATTACAATTCTCGCGAAGACATGTTTGATGGTGTTTCGTACAACAAAGGTGGAATTATCTTACATATGTTGAGAAACTTCTTAGGAGATGATGCTTTCTTCAAAGGTTTGAACAAATATTTGAAAGATAATGAATACGGAAAAGCTGAATCTGCTCAATTACGATTGGCTTTGGAAGAAGTTTCTGGTCGTGACTTAAATTGGTTTTTCAATCAATGGTATTACGAAAATGGTCATCCAAAATTAACAGTTGTTTCAGATTATTCTTCAGCAAATAAAAAAATAAAAGTTGTTGTTCGTCAAGATGCTTCAAAATTATTTGAATTTCCTTTTGCGATTGATATTGTCGAAAATGGAAAAACAACGCGTCAACAAGTTTGGGTTCCAAAACAAGCCGAAACTGTTTTCGAATTTGCAGCAAACCAAAAACCTGATGTCGTTATTCCAAATGCGGATCAAGTTTTATTAGCAGATATCGACGATAAAAAACCTGTTGAAGATTTTATTGCGCAATACAAAGCTGGAAAAGGAAATTACACGACACGTTTATTAGCGATTGAAGCAATGGCAAATGCGCAAGCAACTAATCCAAAAGCGGCTGATGCATTGGTTAATGCGTTAGATGATTCATTTGATGGATTAAGAATTTATGCAATTCATAAATTAGATACAAAATCAAAAACGATTGTAGATAAAGCTTCATCAAAATTAAAACAATTAGCTTCTAACGATCCTAAAACATTGGTTCAAGCGGCAGCTTTAAGTGCTTTGAATGATGCCAATATTTATGATGCAACAATTTTCGAGAAAGCTTCAAAAAGTCCATCGTTTAGTGTTCAAGGAGCTTCATTAACAGGAATCTTAAAAAATAATCCTTCAAAAATTAATGATTTAACAACTAATCTTGACAATGAAGTGATTAAAGGTTCACCAGATTTAGCAATGGCATTAGTTCCGACTTGGATTAAAAATAATCAATTGGATAAAGCTGCTTTAATTTCTGAATCTGCTGCGATGTATGAATTCGTAAAATTCCAAGATCCAGAAAAAGGAAAAATTGCTGAACAAGCTTTCAATTGGATTATGAACAATGATACACCAGATGCAACAGCTGAAATTGCGAAAACATATTCGCGCTATTATCCATACTTGAAAGAGCAAAATCCACAAGCTGGACAAGCGGTGAAAATGATGGCTGAAAAAGCGTTGCAAGTGAAAACGAATGCTGCAAAAACAATTAAATCTGCAACTATTGCAAAACAAGTGGAGCAATTACAAGATGCAATAAATAAAATGAAATAATTCGCTAAAATTATTATATTTGTTAGGCTATCCCCAAAAAGGATAGCTTTTTTTACCTTATAACTTATGATAAACATTGTAGTAGCAAAAGCAAGCAACAACGTAATTGGTGCAAAAAACGATTTGATTTGGCATTTACCAAATGATTTGAAACATTTCAAAAGTATAACTTCTGGACATCCTATTATTATGGGACGAAAGACATTCGAATCATTAGGTAGACCTTTACCAAATCGTACCAATATTGTTGTGACAAGAGATCAGAATTGGAATGCAGAAGGTATCGAAATTGCTTCATCTTTAGCAAAAGCAATAGAAGCTGCAAAAAAAATTGACGATGATATTTACATTCTTGGTGGTGGAAATATTTATAAACAAGCGATGGAATTTACAGATGTTTTGTACATCACAGAAGTTCATCACGAATTTGATGGAGACACTTATTTCCCAGAAATAGACTTGGACGAATGGGAAGAAGTAGAACGAGAAGATTTCAAAAAAGATGAAAAACATCCATATGCTTACTCGTTTGTGACGTATAAAAGAATAGATTAGAAACTTTCGTGCATAAAAAAAGCAAGAATTTTGATTCTTGCTTTTATATTTTTTACACCTTAATGTTTTACATCTTGTACTTCGTCTGGATTGTGTTTGTATTTGAACACAATTGCGAACAATACCGTAACAACTAATGCGTAGCCTGCGAAAATAAACCAAGAATGTCTCCATCCTTCTAGCTGCAATGTCAAATCAGTTTGACTATACACTAAATGATTCACGATGTATTGTGCAATTAACATTCCGATTGTTGCTCCAAAACCATTGGTCATCATCATAAAAACTCCTTGTGCAGAAGAACGAATTTCTTCGTTTGTTTCTTTGTCTACATACAACGAACCTGATACATTGAAAAAATCGAAAGCGATTCCGTAAACAATCATTGATAAGATAAACATCCAAACACCAGATCCTGGATCTCCTAATCCAAATAATCCGAAACGTAAGACCCAACCTACCATTGCCATCAACATCACGATTTTGATTCCGAATCGTTTTAGCACGAAAGGAATTAATAAAATACACAATGTTTCAGAAACTTGAGACAACGAAATTAAAGCATTTGCATTACTTGCTCCCCACGTATTGGCATAATCTGGAATATCCTTAAACGTTGTGATAAATGGATTTGCATATCCATTTGTAATTTGCAAAGAAACGCCTAAAAGCATTGAAAAGATAAAGAAAATTGCCATTTTTCTATCTTTAAATAATGCAAAAGCTTTTAAACCAAATGCATCAGAAATAGATTGTTTTTCAGAACTTTTGTTAACTGGGCAATTAGGTAATAAGAAACTGTATAAAAACAATATAACTCCTAAAAATCCAGATACAAAGAACTGATAATAATTGGATTGAAAACTTACGAATGTTGGATCACTTGAAAAGTTAAATCCAAAAACACCATCTTTAAATCCAGAGAAATTAACAAATAACATCGCTACAATAAAACCAACTGTTCCAAACGTTCTGATTGGAGGAAAGGATTTGATTGTGTCTAAATTATTTTGTTTTAAAATTGTGTAGGCTGTTGAGTTAGAAAGGGCGATTGTTGGCATAAAGAACGCCACACTAACCGAATAAAGTGCGAAGATTGTTGTAAAATCTACATCGTTTCCAGCTGTCATTCCGTAATAACCTGCTGCAAACATAAAAATCGCAGCTAATAAATGATTCAATCCCAACAAACGTTGTACAGGAATCCATCTATCCGCTACAATACCCATTATTGCGGGCATAAAAATCGACACAATACCTTGCATCGCGTAAAAAAGACCAATTTTTGGACCTAAGCCAACTGATCCTAAGTAATTTCCCATAGAGGTTAGGTATGCTCCCCATACCGCAAACTCAAGGAAACTCATGATTGTAAGTCTAAGCTTTACAGACATAATTATTTGAAATAGTTATTAGTTTCCCATGTTATCGATTTGATCACGAAGGCGAGCTGCCAATTCATAATCTTCATTCTTCACAGCTTTTTCCATCTCAGTTTCAAGTTCAGATTTTGTCCAACCTTCATATTCGTTGATATCAGACAAATCATTTTCCAAACCAGCCAAGATATCCAAATCATCTTCAAAGTTATTTGCTGCGCGACGTATATTTTCTTCTTCTTCAATAACGTCCAAATGAATTCCAGCTTTTTCTACAACATTATCATAGGCATAGATAGGTGCATTGAAACGAACAGCCAATGCAATTGCATCAGAAGTTCTCGAATCAATTTCGGCACGTTGTCCATCATTATTCACAAAAATAATATTCGAATAGAAAACGCCATCTTCTAATTTATAAATATAAATAGAATCAACATTCAATTGAAATTCTTTTCCTAATGAAATAAACAAATCGTGTGTTAATGGACGAGGTGGATTAATATCTTTCTCTAAAGCTAATGCGATTGATTGTGCCTCAAAGCTCCCAATAATAATTGGCAACTTTCTTCCTCCTACATTTTCCTCTAGAATCAACGCATATGCGCCAGTCTGAGTTTGACTGTAAGATATTCCTTTAATATTTAATCTAATTAAATTGTCCATTTGGGCGTAAATCTATGAAAAACTGATGAATATTTAATCTTTTTTTAATGAATAAAAAAAATCCGAACCACCTAAATGATTCGGATTGAATTTATAAGCTTAAAATGATTAAGCTTGACCTTTATATTTTTTTAACTCTTCAGTTAATTTAGGAACAATCTCAAAAGCATCTCCTACGATTCCGTAATCTGCTGCTTTGAAGAAAGGCGCTTCTGGATCATTGTTGATGACAACAATTGTTTTAGATCCGTTAACTCCAGCTAAATGCTGAATAGCTCCTGAAATACCAACTGCGATATATAAATTTGGTGCAATTGCTTTTCCTGTTTGTCCTACGTGCTCAGCATGAGGTCTCCAACCAATATCAGCAACTGGTTTAGAAGATGCCGTAGCTGCTCCTAAAACTTTCGCTAAATCTTCGATCATTCCCCAGTTTTCTGGACCTTTCATTCCACGACCTGCAGAAACTACAATATCAGCTTCTTTTAAATCAATTTTATCAGAAGAAGCCATTTCTGTTGAAACAACTTTTACTTTTGCATCTGCATCAGAAACTGATACTGAAGCTGATTCTTCTGAACCTGAAACTGCATTTTCTTTTGCTCCGAATGCGTTTTGTAGAACTGTAACTACAACTTTTCCTGAAACTGCAACAGTTTCTACTCCTTTTCCAGAGAATGCTTTACGTGCAACTGTGAATGGAGAAACTACTGTTGGAGATTTTTCTACATTTGTTACTAAAGATGCTCCTGTTTTGTATGCTAAAACTGGTGCTATAGTCGCTCCTTCGTTTGTTGATGGTAAAACCACAACATCTCCTTGAGCAACTTCAGCCAAAGCTTTTGCGTAAGAATTTGCATCAAATTTTGCTAAAGCTGCATTATCAACTTTAACTACTTTAGATGCTCCATATTTATATAATTCGTCAGCAGTAGCATTTCCAAAAACGATTGCTGTAACAGTATCTCCAGCAACATCAGCTGTAGCTTTTGCGTAAGAAACTGCTTCTAATCCTGCTTTTTTATATTTTCCGTCGTGTGACTCTGCGTATACAAAAATTGCCATTTTTTAATTTCTTTTTAGGTGAATAATTAGATTACTTTAGCTTCTTCGTGTAATAATCTTACCAATTCTGCTACATTGTCTTTGTCGATTAATGTTACATTACCTCTTTCAGCAGGTTTTACATAACCAACAACTTCAACTTTAGTTTCTGTCGCTTCTGGTGCAACAACTGCGATTTGTTTTGTACGCGCTTGCATAATTCCACGCATATTAGGAATTCTTAATGCAGCCTCGTCAACCAATCCTTTTTGTCCTGCGATAACAGCTGGTAAAGTAACTTCTACAGTTTCTTTTCCTCCGTCAATTTCGCGAACAGCTTTTGCAGAAGAACCTTCTACATCAAGACCGATACATCCGTTTACAAAACCATAATCTAACATTGCAGCAACTAATCCTGGTACAGAACCACCATTATAATCAATTGATTCTTTTCCTGTCAATACTAAATCGAAACCTCCATCTTTAGCAGCTTTTGCGATTTGTGTAGCAACAAAGAAATCATCGCGAGCATCAGCATCAATACGAATTCCATCATTCGCACCAATCGCTAAAGCTTTACGCATAACTGGATCTACAGTTGCATCTCCAACAGTTAAAATTGTAACAGTAGCTCCTTGTTTTTCTTGTAACTCTACTGCTTTATTTAAACTAAATTCGTCGTGCGGGTTAATAACGAACTGAACACCATTTTTATCAAATGATTTTCCGTCAGCTGTGAAGTTGATTTTTGCTGTAGTATCTGGTACACTACTAATACAAACTAATATCTTCATAATTTTGTGTTTACTTTTTCTTTTATGTAAAAATAACTAATTTATTTTATTATGCAAGCATAACATTGTTAATTCTTTACTAAGTCGTTACTTTTCGCTTTCAATTGTTTTTTATAAACTGAATTTGAAACCAATACACTTAGTTCGTACAATAACCAAAGAGGAATTGTAACTAAAATCATACTGTACACATCGTTTGGTGTAATTGCAGCTGCAATCACTAATACAACAATAAATGCGTGTTTACGGTATTCTTTCAAAAATTTTGGTGTTAAGATTCCAATACTCGTTAAGAAGTAAACGAAAACAGGCATCAAAAACATAACTCCCATCGATAATAATAATTGAACAAATAAATCGATATAACTTGGCAACGTCCATGTATTTCCTACACCAAAAGGATCGTAAGTGAATAAAAATTGTGTACACAATGGTAGCAACATATAGTAACTAAATAAGACTCCTGTTACAAAGAAAAACGAAACAGCGAAAATGGTAAATCCTGCATATTTTCGTTCAGCTTCTTTTAATGCTGGTTTTACAAATCGCCAAATTTCAAAAATAATATAAGGAATTGCGATAATTACACCACACACAATTACTGCAAAAAATTGTGAAGTGATCTGTCCTGATGGATTAAGATTGGTCAATTCTTTCGAAATATCAAATGATTCGGTATAAATTTTTCCGAAACCTGTTAATTCACCAAATTGATTAAAAATATCAAACGTTGGAAAAGTTGATTTTAATGGAGCCATAATCACATGTTCCACCAATTCGTCCCAATAAATAGCGACTGCAATAGATGTAATCACAATTGATAAAATAGAACGAACCAAATGTCCTCTCAACTCACCAATATGAGCCAAAAATGACATACTCGATTTTGTATTATCTGCCATACGCTTATTCGATTCCTTCGTTTAAAATTGAGTGAATATCCAAAATTCCATAATAATGATTTTCTTCATCAACCACCACCAATTGTCCAATACTGTTGTGACGAAGAATCGCTAAAGCTTCTCTTGCTTTTTCAGCTTTTTTGATTGTTTTCGGATTCATTGAAGCAATATCTTTCGCAGTTAAATGTGCAAAAGTTTCATTATTTAATAACATTCGGCGCAAATCTCCATCTGTTATCACACCAACAATTTTATCATTATCAATCACAACTGTAATTCCATGACGACCTGATGTTAATGAATTAATGACTTCTGTAATCGAAGAATCTGGATACACAAAAGGTTTTCTTTCTGGATCAACAATATTTTCTACTGTCCACAATAATCGTTTTCCTAAAGCTCCACCTGGATGATATTTTGCAAAATCGTTTTGTGTAAACGCTCTCAATTTCATCAAAGCTACCGCCAATGCATCACCCATTACCAATTGAGCCGTTGTAGAAGTTGTTGGTGCCAAATTTACGGGACAAGCTTCTTTATCAATATTAACATCCAAAACAATGTCTGAATTTTTTGCTAATTCTGATTTCAAATTTGATGTTAAACCAATCAAAACTGATGCATATTGTTTAAGAATCGGAGCCAAATATGTAATCTCTGGCGTATTTCCACTTTTCGAAATACAAATCACCACATCTTCTGGTCGTACAAGACCCAAATCGCCATGAATAGCTTCCGTCGCATGTAAAAATTGACTTGGAGTTCCGGTAGAATTTAAGGTTGCTACAATTTTATTTGCAATATGTGCACTCTTTCCAACTCCAACAACTACCAACTTTCCTTTCGTGTTATATATTGCATTTACCGCATCAACAAAAGACTCGCTAATACGAGAAGCTATTGCTTCCAGCGCTTGAATTTCTTCTCGAAAAACACCTTGCGCTATTTGTATTAATTCTGAATTTCCCACAATAAAATTTCTATTGTCTATTTTTAAAATTTTTCGTACTTTTACTCTCCTTTTTTATTTACACTCAATTATATATAAAACATATAAAATTTATGCGTATATTTAAGAGTTATCAAATATAGGAACTATTTAATTTATAATATTAATTTTAGTCTTTTGTGTAGATGGAAGCCACTTCGAAAAACTTAACATCTTACCTAAAAAAATATTTTGGTTTCGACCAATTTAAAGGACAGCAGCACGAAATCATTACAAGCTTATTAAATAAAGAAGATGTATTTGTTTTGATGCCAACTGGCGGAGGTAAGTCTTTATGTTATCAACTACCGGCATTAATGTCAGATGGAGTTGCGATTATTGTATCCCCTTTAATCGCGCTGATGAAGAATCAAGTAGACACTATACGTGGAATTTCTGAAAATGATGGAATTGCTCATGTATTAAACTCATCTTTGAACAAGTCAGAAACAAAAACAGTTATGACTGATATTAAAGATGGAGTAACTAAAATGTTGTACGTTGCACCCGAATCTTTGACAAAAGAAGAATACATCGATTTTTTTAAATCGGTGAAAATTTCTTTTTTTGCGATTGATGAAGCGCATTGTATTTCTGAATGGGGACACGATTTTCGACCAGAATATCGTAATCTAAAAGCGATTATCAACAAAATTGGTGATGCGCCAATTATTGCTTTAACAGCAACAGCAACACCAAAAGTACAAGAAGATATTCAGAAAACTTTGGGAATGCAAAGCGCCAAAGTTTTTAAAGATTCTTTTAATCGTACAAATTTATTTTACGAAATCCGCCCAAAGGTTGATCAAGACAAACAAATCATCAAATTTATCAAACAAAACGATGGTAAATCTGGTGTCATTTATTGCTTGAGTCGTAAAAAAGTTGAAGAAATAACGCAACTTTTACAAGTAAACGGAATCAACGCTATTCCTTACCATGCAGGTTTAGATGCCAAAACACGTAGCAAACATCAAGATATGTTTTTGATGGAAGATGCAAGTGTCGTTGTCGCTACAATTGCTTTCGGAATGGGAATTGACAAGCCAGATGTACGTTTTGTGATGCATTACGATATGCCAAAATCGTTAGAAAGTTATTACCAAGAAACTGGTCGTGCAGGTCGCGATGGTGGTGAAGGTGTTTGTATTGCTTTCTATGATTATAAAGATATTGAAAAATTAGAAAAATTCTTAGCAAGTAAACCTGTTGCAGAACGCGAAGTTGGAATGCAATTACTTTCTGAGGTTGTGGCGTATGCCGAAACTTCAATGTCACGTCGTAAATTCTTGTTACATTATTTTGGAGAAGAATTTGACGACAAAAACGGCGAAGGTGCAAATATGGACGACAATATGCGCAATCCAAAGAAAATGGTTGAAGCAAAAGATGATGCCGTTATTGCATTGAAGGTTGTTCAGAAAACAAATCAAAAATTAAAATTAAATGATGTTGTAAATGTTATCGTTGGTAAAGAAACTTCGATTACAAAATCATATAATTTGAGCTCTGAAGATTTCTTCGGAATTGGAAAAGCAAAAGAAGATTATTATTGGAAATCTATTTTACGCCAATTAATTGTACGTAATTTATTAGAGAAAGAAATCGAATCATATGGTATTTTAAAAATTACCAAATCTGGAAAAGATTTCATTAGTAAGCCAACTTCTTTTGAAATTGCCGAAGATATTGATTTCAAAAAATTATTATCAGAAGGTAGCTTTGAAAAAGAAGAAACATCTTCTGCACCTATTGCTTTTGATGATGTTTTATTGAAACAATTGAAAGATTTACGTAAAAAAATCTCTAAAAAACATCAAATTCCACCTTTTGCAGTTTTCCAAGATTCGAGTTTAGATGATATGACAATGCAATATCCAACAACAGTTAAGGAGTTAACAAATGTATTTGGTGTTGGAGAAGGAAAAGCTCAGAAATTCGGGAAAGAATTTGTAGATTTTATTGCGCAATATGTTAAAGACAACGACATTATTCGACCTGAAGATATGGTGATTAAACAAGTTGCTGACAAATCGAGTCACAAAGTTTATATCATTCAATCGACAGACAGAAAGTTAAATCTTGAAGATGTTGCGGAAGCAAAAAATATGACGATGAGCGATTTGCTTTCAGAAATGGAAAGTATCGTTTATCAAGGAACAAAATTAAATATCAATTATTACATTGACGAAGTTTTGGACGAAGATCAACAAGAGGAAATTTATGAATTCTTGATGGACGCAGATTCTGACTCAATGTCATCATTGTTAGATGAATTTGGTGACGATTATGATGAAGAAGAATTACGTTTAATGCGTATCAAATTCATCAGTGAAGTCGCAAATTAAACCATACAAAAAATAAACTTTCAGCCCAAGGAATGCTTATCTTTGGGCTTAATTATTACAAGAAAAATGAACAATAAAGCAATATTAATGATTTTGGACGGATGGGGAATTGGACCAAACCCTGCTGTTTCTGCAATCGCGCAAGCAAATACACCTTTTATAGATAGCTGTTTCGAGAAATTTCCACATTCTACGTTGGATACGTTTGGTTTAGCCGTTGGTTTACCAGAAGGACAAATGGGTAATTCGGAAGTTGGACATATGAACTTGGGTGCTGGACGCGTAGTTTTCCAAAACTTAGTTCGAATCAATATGGCGGCTGAAAACGGAACGTTACAAAACGAACCTATCTTAAAAGATGCTTTTCAATATGCTTTAGAGAATAACAAAAAAGTACATTTCATCGGTTTAGTTTCTGATGGTGGTGTACACTCACATATCAATCATTTGAAAGGTTTGTTAGATGCAGCAAATCAATCAGGTTTACAACAAAATGTTTTTGTACATGCTTTCACAGATGGTCGTGATACAGATCCAAAATCTGGCGAAGGATTTATCACAGAATTGATGAACCACATGACAAAATCAACAGGAGAAATCGCTTCGATTACTGGTCGTTATTATGCAATGGATCGTGATAAACGTTGGGAACGCGTGAAATTAGCATACGATGCAATGGTAAATGCAGTTGGTGAAACAACAACAAATCCATTAGAAGCAATTCGTGCATCTTATAATGAAGGCGTGACAGATGAATTCATCAAACCGATTATTGTAACGGATGAAAATGATCAGCCAAAAGCTAAAATCGAGAATGATGATGTAGTGATTTGTTTCAATTTTAGAACTGATCGTGGACGTGAAATCACAGAAGTTTTAACGCAACATGATTTTCCAGAATTTGGAATGCATAAATTAAATCTAAAATATATCACTCTCACAGAATATGATGCTACATATACTGGAGTTGCGGTAATTTTTGACGAGAAAAATATTGTAAATACGTTAGGAGAAGTTATTGCGAATGTTGGTCGTAAGCAAATTCGTATTGCTGAAACTGAAAAATATCCACACGTAACTTTCTTTTTCAATGGTGGTCGCGAAGAACCTTTCGTTGGTGAATCTCGTATTTTATGTGCTTCGCCAAGAGATGTTGCGACTTACGATTTGAAACCAGAAATGGCAGCATATGATATTACAAATGCAATTGTACCAGAAATCGAAAAAGAATCAGCGGATTTCATTTGTCTTAACTTCGCTAATACAGATATGGTTGGACATACAGGTGTTATGTCTGCGGCAATAAAAGCTGCTGAAGTAGTAGATTCTTGTGCGGAAAAAATTATAAATGCAGCTTTAGAACATGGTTACAATGTGGTGATTTTGGCTGATCACGGAAATTCAGATTTTATGATGAACGAAGATGGATCACCGAATACGCAACATACAACGAATCCTGTTCCATTTATTTTGGCTCAGAAAAATATCGAATGGAATGTTGAACATGGTAAACTTGGAGATATTGCACCAACTATCTTAACTTTGATGGGAATTGAAATTCCAACTGAAATGACCGGAAACATTATTGTTCAAAAAAAATAACCTAAATAACTTTAAATACTTACAAACATGATTAATAAAATTATTGCTGTTGACTTTGATGGAACTGTGGTAGATGATAAATATCCAGAAATTGGAAAAGCTAAAATCTTCGCTTTCGAAACATTGAAACAATTACAAAACGACGGATATCGCCTTACTTTATGGACTTATCGTAGTGGTAAATACTTAGATGAGGCTGTAGAATTCTGTAAAAAAAATGGAATTGAGTTTTATGCCATCAACAATAGTTTTGACGGAGAGGATTTTGATAAAAATACGCAAAGTCGAAAAATAAATGCCGATATCTTTATCGACGATAGAAATTTAGGAGGTTTCCCAGGTTGGAGTGACGTTTATCAAATCATTACAAAAAAGATTGAATTAAGTGTTCACGCAAACGGACAAAAAGCTCCTGAGAAGAAAAAGAAAAGAGGATTTTTCGGATTATGATACATTTAAAAAGTAAAGAAGAATTAGAACTAATGTACCTAAGCGCTCAATTGGTTTCAAAAACCTTGGGTATGTTAGCCAAAGAAGTAATGCCTGGTGTTACAACCAATCATTTAGATAAATTAGGAGGCGAATTTATTCGCGACAATGGTGGGTATCCCGCATTTTTAGGAATGTACGATTTCCCTAAAAACCTTTGTATTTCTCCAAATCAACAAGTTGTTCATGGAATTCCAAACGATGAACCACTTAACGAAGGAGATATTGTTTCGGTAGATTGTGGTGTTTATATGAATGATTTTTACGGAGATCACGCTTATACATTTGCAGTTGGTGAAGTAGATGCTGAAACTGAAAAATTATTACGCATTACAAAAGAATCTATGTTCAAAGGAATAGAACAAATGAAAAAAGGTAATCGCGTAGGTGATATCGGTTTTGCAATTCAACAATATTGTGAAAAAGAAGGTTACGGAATCGTTCGTGAATTAGTTGGACACGGATTAGGTCGTAAAATGCACGAAGAACCGCAAGTTCCTAATTATGGACGTCGTGGATCTGGTAAAAAAATTGAAGAAGGAATGGTGTTAGCTATTGAACCAATGGTAAATATGGGAACTGAAAAAGTCTTCTTTCATCCAGATGGCTGGACGGTTACAACGCGCGATGATAAATATTCGGCTCACTTCGAACACGATGTTTGTGTGGTAGATGGCGAACCAAAATTATTGTCAACTTATCAGTTTATTTACGATGCTTTAGGAATCGTATCTGACGAAGAAAAACCATTTTTATTCAAACCCTAAAAAACTTTTGTGAAAAAGCTTTTAAAAAAAATCATGAATATTCTACCTCGTCCATTGTTGATTCAAGGTAGTTATATCGTTCGTCCAGTTTTAGTTTGGTTTATGAAAGGAAATCGTTTCGTAGATCCAATTGATGGACAAGGTTATTACAGTTTGTTGCCTTATGGTTACGAAAAACAGCGTGATAATGTGCTTTCACCAGGAACTTTTTCATTAGAAAGACATCGTTTGATGTGGTTGTACCTAAAAAATGAAACGTCTTTTTTTACCGAAAAAGCAAAAGTTTTGCATATTGCTCCAGAGCAATCTTTTATCAAGCGTTTTCGTGCGATGAAGAATTTAGAATACATCACAAGTGATATCGAATCGCCTTTGGCAGATGTAAAAGCAGATATTTGCGATTTACCTTTTGGTGATGATACATTTGACATCATTTTTTGTAATCACGTTTTGGAACATATTCCTGACGATCACAAAGCGATGAGCGAATTATTTCGTGTCATGAAACCAGGAGGTTGGGGAATTCTGCAAGTTCCGATTTCGTATCAACGTGATGTAACGTACGAAGATCCAACGGTTACAACAAAAGAAGAACGTAAAGAAAAATTTGGACAATACGATCACGTTCGTGTCTATGGTTTAGATTATTACAGACGTTTGGAAGATGTAGGTTTTATCGTCGAAAAAGTAGATTACACAAAACAAATTCCGTCGGAAGATGTTCAAAAATATTGCTTAGAAAAAGGTGAAATTTTACCTGTGGTTCGCAAACCAAAGACTGAATAAAATATAAAATCCAAGAAATAATTTTCTTGGATTTTTTTTATTTAAAGCTTCTACGAATATCCATTTTTTCGTTCACCGATTTGTTGAATTCAAGAAATGGTTGTATGCTAAAATCTTTGACTTCGAGCTTTATTTTCATGTCATTTGTATGTTGACTTTTATCTTTCTCCAAGAAAGTTGAATTCCAATTTCTAAAACTCTCCTTTAAAATCCATTTATTTTGATAGGGTCTGTATTTATACATCACCTCATTATTATGGATTGTATATCCAAATTTCTCAGAATGTTCATTTTCTCTTTTCGTAAAACTTTCTACAATTGCAAACGATTCTTTATCAATCAGAAAATTACAAACAAAATTAACTTTTGGATTTTTCAATTCTATCTCATACATGTACTTATCTGCATATTTAGAAATGATAACTTTTTCGTCATATTTATTTTCAGATGTTCTTTCTTGCATTTTCTTGACAAATTCCAACAAAGAAATATGGTTAAAATATTCATTCATATGATACAATGATGTTAATTGCCTTCCTTCTCCAACAATTCTTCTATTCACAACATTATTTGAATGTATTTTTAAATTATTTTTTTTGAAACGGAACTGTAAATCAACATCAATCATATCTCTATTAACAGAATCCATTATTGCATCAAGTACAAAGTTTACTTTATAAAAATGCTGTTCTGTATTAAAGTTTTTATCATAATTCTCAATTACTTTTTTCAAAATATCCTCAGATTTTAAATTCGTTACAAAAGCTTCTTTTAATTCAACTTCGGATACTTTTTCAAGTTTAATTGTTAATTCAGATTTCAAATCAGAAACGTTGATGATC
>NZ_JAOCHX010000030.1:0-38334 GCF_029843245.1 Empedobacter sp. GD03739
CACCGTCTGATTTTGGTTGTAATACTTGAAATTCATAGACAAATATCTGATTATCAGATATAAATATACAAAAAATAACAATTATAACCAAAAAAAATCCGCCTCAAGTTGTGAGACGGATTCTTTTTTTATTTTTTAATTTGAGTTATAACTTGCTCTCACTGTAATTTGAGCCGTTTTCTGACGTGATGTTGTATTAAATGATCCACCAGCAGAATACTCTTCATTATCATTTTTACCTGTTATCTGAAAAATACCCAAATCGGCTTGTTTTAATTTTCCTAAACTAGTGCCAGATTTTGTAGCAATATTTTCTGCACGTTGTTTTGCATTTTCAGAAGCTTGCGCAATCAACTCAAGTTTCAAATCTTCTAATTTCGAGTAATAATAATTTGGATTAGAAGAACTCAGCTCAATTCCTTGACTAATTAATGTAGAGATTTCGCGCGAAGCTTTTTCTATTTTATCCAATTCTTTCGATTCGATTGTTGCGTCTTGAGATAGATTATAACCAGTAAATTGACTAATCGAATTTCCGTTTGCATCTGTTCCGTACTGAAAATCTTTTGAAATATTTACCGCTTCAAAAACTATTTCTTTTGGATTGATTCCTTGCGAAATCAAAAAGTTTTTGAGAACCGTTTGGTCAGCTTTTAATTGATCCGAAGCAACACGTAAATCATAATCTTTTCGACTAAACGTTGCACGCCATTTAACTAAATCGGCATTAAAATCTTTCAAAGCATTTCCAGTAACATTGATCGATTCAGAACTTCTGAATTTGTATTTGTAAGCGTTTCCTAATATACATGTTGCAGCAATTAACCCAACGGCTAAAATAGATGCTACAATAACTGAAAATTTATTCATAGTAATTTGGTTTTCAGTAAATGTACAAAAAATACTAAAGATGTATTTCACTGAAAATAGTGAAATTAAGCAATCAAAATAGGAAATTCTTGATCGATGATAAAGATGATTAAATTACCTTCTGAATAATCAATTGTAACCACATCTTCATTGGCTTTGTTACGAGTTCCTATGCGAGAAAGTAAGTTCAAATCTTCGTTATTCAACGGATATTCCAAGCCTTTTGTGACAATGTTTTTACATTCAGGAAAGGGTAGGAGCGAAATTGTTCGTCCAAAATAGCCTTCTAACTTTGTTTCTTTTTCTGCGAAAAAATATTGACTATAATTATCGTAAAATAAAATATTGATTTGATCTTTGAAACGATAAGCCGCATTCAAATTTCCAATAAAATGATCTTGTTGACGACCACTTGCTCCAAAAACATCAACCTGTTCAAAACCTTTATCCAAAATGATTTGTAAGGCTTTTGCAAAATCTGTGTCATTTTGATCTGGAGTAGAAATAACTTCTGTTTCAGGAGGAAACTGACTGATTTCAAAAGAATCAAAATCGCCCGAAATAACATCGGGCGTTATATGTAAT
This sequence comes from Empedobacter sp. GD03739, assembly GCF_029843245.1. Lineage (NCBI taxonomy): Bacteria > Pseudomonadati > Bacteroidota > Flavobacteriia > Flavobacteriales > Weeksellaceae > Empedobacter > Empedobacter sp. GD03739. Next base: position 1,456 of record NZ_JAOCHX010000030.1, read on the forward strand.
TTTTGTAAATAACGAAATGCACCATCTGTACAAAAAATCATTTCATAATTTGATGTATCAGGCAGAATAGTTGGAACTTCGCCATTCAAAAATAAAAGCGCTTTTTTATTCACCTGGAATCCATTTTACTTCTTCGTGATTATTGTCTGTGGCAATTTTTCGCCCTAAAACGAACAGATAATCAGAAAGACGATTCAAGTATTTTTGTAATTCTGGGCGGATTTCTTCTTCTTCAGCTAAACCAACTGTTAAGCGTTCTGCACGACGACAAATACAACGCGCAACATGTGCATGAGAAGCTGCTTGATTTCCACCTGGAAGAATAAAATGTGTCAATTGTTCTAATTGTCCTTCCAAATCATCAATCCATTCTTCCAATTGAACAATATCTTCTTCAGTAACGGTTTTCGGAATACGAGGTTTACCATTTGCCAAGTATAATTTATCGACTGGCGTTGCTAATTCAGCACCAAGATTGAATAAACCTTTTTGGATGATGATAATTTCTTCCTCTAATGCTGGATCAATTTCATATGAACGAATTAATCCTAAATAAGAATTTAATTCGTCAACTGTTCCGTAAGAATCAATCTTTAAACTATTTTTAGAGACACGTGTTCCTCCATATAAACCTGTTGTTCCTTTGTCTCCTGTTTTTGTATATACTTTCATGTGATTTCAACTTATAATTATCGAAGATAAGAAAATCTTAAATATTTTTTGGTAAAAGTGGTTTAGTAAAAAAGTGATATCCGATAGCTACGATAACTAAAATAACTGTGGTGATTATCCAAAGTATATTAAAACCATAATCGGTAGCAATGTGAGTTCCTAAAAATGGCGAAACAATAAAGGCAATTGCAGCTGTCATTCCGTTCAATCCCATATAAGCTCCTCGGTTATTTTTTTGCGAACGAAAAGCTGTTACCGTTGACATCAAAGGTAAAACAAGCATTTCTCCAATAGACATTAGTCCAATTGCTAAATATAACATACCTAATGTGTGACTAAATGTGAAGATAAAATAACTAATTGCTGTGACAAATGAACCAAAAACTAAAAGTTGAGTAACTGAAAATCGTTTTTCGGTGTAATGGATCAATAACATTTCGAATACAACAATGATTATTCCACTGAATCCCATTAATAATCCAATTTCTGTTTGTGTTAAATGAACTACATCTTTGTAAAATAATGGAAGTGTATTTAGGATTTGGAAAAATGCAATAGAGAATAATACACAAAACAGATTGAATACTAAGAAAGGTGTATCAGTGTATGCATTACGTTCTTTTTCGACAACTGTTTTATCAGAAATATTTTCTGTAGCAGCATTTCGTTCTTTTCGTCCATTGAAAAAGACAAAGAATACAATTCCAGCAACCAAAGCAGCTCCTGCATTGCAATAGAATAATAAATCGTACGAATAATTAGATAAAAAACCTCCCATTGATGGACCAATTGAGAAACCTAAATTAACCGCCATTCTATTCAACGAAAAAGCACGAGTGATATTTTCTTTCTTAGCATAACGCGTGATGGCAACTGAATTTGCAGGACGAAACATTTCGCTAATAATACTCAAAACAAGCATAATAACAGCAAAAGATTCTACCGTTTTAAAATAAGGTAAAATCAAAAACATCGGAGCACTCAGAAATAAACTGATGGCTTGTACTTTAAAGTTTCCGATTTTATCTGTTATCCAACCTCCAAGCCAAGAACCAATTACAGAACCAACTCCAAAACAACTCAAAACTATTCCCGAGTTTTCTAAAGAAAATCCTAATTCGGAGATCATATAAATTCCTAAAAATGGTAAAACCATCGAACCCATTCGGTTCAACAACATTACGATGGCTAACATCCAAGATTCTTTCGAAAGTCCGCTGTAAGCGTCAATGTAAATTTTTAGAATTTTTTTCATCTCTCAATTTTCTTTTAAGTGCTACAAATTTAAGTTCTTTTTTTTCAAAAAAATGGTTATTTATCAAGGTTTCTGATATTCTTTGATTACTTTTGAAACCTCTTAAAAATAAATCTTACATCTATGTTGTTTTACAATTTCATTCTTAAGGTTTTAATTGTCATAAATGGGCTTGGAGCGGCGTCTGGATTAGTGGTTGATAAACACCATGTTTACACGATTTCCGATGATAAAGCACATTTGTACGTTTACAATAAAAAGAAAAAAGAAGTGGATAAAGTTGATTTGAATCCAGAAGTAAAATCAAAACATATCACCAAAAAAGATAAACCAGATTTTGAAGCGATTACAAAATTTGACAATCATTTGTACATTCTTGGATCGGGCTCTAAAGAAAATCGTTTCGATTTGATTTCATATAACATCAAAACTAAAGAGGTACATAACGATAATTATAGTTTTCTTTTGGATGAATTTTTAAAGGTTTCAAATTTATCTAAAAAAGATCTTAACATCGAAGGAATTATTACAGATGGACATTGTACATATTTTTTCAACAGAGGAAATGGTCCTGCTGGCATAAACGGAATTTATAGAGTGGGAGGCAAGATAAATGATTTGAGAGGAAAATCAATTGACTTTTTTCCAATAACTTTACCTAAAATCAACAATGAAACGACTACTTTTTCTGATGCTATTTTGGTAGATGGAAAAGTTTTGTTTACAGCAACTGTGGAATCTAAAAGTACAACTCAGTTTAATGGAGAAATAAAAGGTTCTATTATTGGCGAATTAGATTTGGTTGCGATGGAAGTTACGCGTTGGCAAAAAATTTCTGATGATAAGAAAATCGAAGGTTTAGCGTTGTATAAAGAATCTGGAAAGAATTATACCTTGTATTTGTGCGAAGATAATGATGATGACTCCAATAAAGCGTCAATTTACATCTACAAATATCAAAAGGAAATCTAATTTTTTGAATAAAGAATTTCGAAATACGGACATCGATTTTCGATTTATTCTTAAAAAATTGTGAAAGTATTTTCAAGACTATTATATTTGTCCGTCAAAATTTATTTATCAATTAAACATTATGCGAGGAAGATGGCTCATTGCAGCATTTGCAATTATTTTAAGTCTCTTGTGTATCAGACAACTAAGTTATACTTGGTACACAACTAAAGTGGAGCATGAGGCGGCGCGCTTGGCGAGTAAGCCAGAAGACGAACCAAGAATTTTAGATAGCTTGGCTCAGCATCCTCTTGATTTGGGAATTATTAAGTACGATTATGGGTATGCCAAAAACAATGAAATCAATTTAGGATTAGATTTGAAAGGTGGTATCAACGTAATTTTACAAGTTTCTGAAAGAGATTTAATCGAGAATTTATCAGCGAAAAGTCAAAACCCTATGTTGGCAACGGCTTTGGATGCTACAGATAAAGCTCAAAAAACAAACGGTAACGTACCTTATGTCGAATTATTTTTTCAAGAATTTGATAAAATAAAAGGAGGAACAAAATACGCAGCTGCAGATTTGTTTGGAAACAAAAACAATGCGGATAAAATTGCGTACAATGCTTCTGACGATCAGGTAAAAGAAGTAATCCGTAAAGATATCGAAGCTAAAGTTGCAACAGCTTATGATGTAATTAGCTCTCGTATTAATCAATTTGGTGTTGTTGAGCCAGTAATTCAACGTTTAGGTGATAAAGGTGATGGACGTATCTTGGTAGAATTACCAGGTGTTTCTGACACTGACCGTGTAAAAAAATTATTACAATCTACAGCAAAATTAGAGTTTTGGCAAGTTGTTCGTCAAGATCCTACTGTTTTACAATACTTTTCTAGCGTTAATACAGAAAAATATAATGTAAAAAATGAGAAAGGACAAACAATCAAAACTTTAGCAGAAGTTATGCAACTGGCTGGTTCTAACGCAAGTTTTGTTGTTAATGTAAAAGATACAGCTGTTGTAAATCGTGTGATGCAAGACAAAGGTTTTGTACCTGGATTACCAGCAAACATTAGAGGATATAAATACTCTTGGGCGAATAAGCCAATGAATTTAGGTAAACAAGCAAATGATAAATCTGCTCCTAAATTATTAGAGTTTTATGTCTTAAAAGGTAAAAATGGAACGCAAGAACCATTAATCGAAGGAGATAAAGTAGTTTCGGCTGCTGGTGAGCGTAACCCTGGTTCTATTACAAATGAGCCTGTTGTTACAATGCAAATGAACCAAGTTGGTGCACAAGAGTGGTCTCGTATTACAGACGAGTTGAAACCTGCAGGTCCTGGACAACCAGGTCAAGGTGTTGCAATTGTATTAGACAATATGGTGTATTCTGCGCCAAACATCAGTAATCAAATTACAGGAGGTAATTCTGTTATTTCTGGAAACTTTACAATTGACGAAGCAAAAGATTTAGCAAACATTTTACAAGCAGGTTCTTTACCAGCTTCATCTAAAATCGTTTCTGCTGAGGTTGTTGGTCCATCATTAGGACAAGAAGCAATCAACAGTTCGTTAATCGCTTTCGGTTGTGCATTTGCATTAGTATTAATCTGGATGTTGTTCTACTACAGCCGTGCAGGTATTTATGCTAACGTTGCATTAATCGTTAACTTATTATTCTTATTAGGATTTTTAGTATCACTTAAAGCTACATTATCTTTACCAGGTATTGCCGGGATTATCTTGACATTGGTAACAGGAATGGATGCGAATATCTTGATTTACGAACGTGTAAAAGAAGAATTAAGAAAAGGAAAATCATTACGTCAAGCAGTAGATTTCGCTTATTCATGGAAAGGGGCTTTCTCTGCAATTATCGATGCCAACTCAACATCATTTATCACAGCATTAATTTTATTCTTCTTTGGTAAAGGTCCTGTTGTAGGTTTCGCAACAACGTTTATGATTGGTATTTTTACATCAACATTTACAGCGATTTTCATTACACGTTATTTCGTAGAAGGACGTTTAGCAAAAGGAAAATCTGTTCCTTTCTATACATCATTTACAGCGCACTGGTTACAAAATATTAAGGTTGACTTATTAAAAACAAGAAAAATTTCTTATGCGATTTCAATTGTTTTAACAGTAGTTGCTTTAATCTCTATCTTCACAAAAGGATTTGATATGGGTATCGAATTCCAAGGTGGACGTACATATACAGTTCGTTTTGATAAACACGTAGATCCACAACAAATTTCTGAAAGTTTGGGTGATGTTTTCGTGTTAGAAGGCGAAAAAATGATGCCACAGGTGAAAACGTATGGTGGTCAAAATCAAGTAAAAATTACAACAGCATACAAAGCTGACGAAGACGGAACAAATGTAGATGACGAGATCAAAGACAAATTATATACAGGTCTTAAATCTTATCTACCAGCAAATATGTCTGAAAAAGATTTCTCTGAAGATAATGCTACAATAGGTTTAATGTCTTCTGCAAAAGTAGGTCCTACAATTGCCGATGATACAACAAGAGCTTCTTATATAGCGGTTTCTTTAGCATTAGTTGCAATTTTCTTCTACTTAATCGTGATGTTCAAACGTTGGCAATTCTCATTATCAACTATCATCGCATTAGCGCATGACGTGATTATTGTATTAGGAGTTTTCTCTTTATTCAAAGGAATTTTACCTTTCAACATGGAGATCGACCAAGCATTTATCGCGGCGATTTTGACGGTAATTGGTTACTCGATGAATGACTCGATTATTATCTTGGATCGTATTCGTGAGAATTTAACAGTTGAGAAAAACCACAACTTGTACGATATTATTAATATTTCTACTTCAGAAACATTATCACGTACAATCAATACGTCTTTATCAACGTTCTTAATCGTATTAATCATTTTTGCATTTGGTGGAGAATCAATCAAAGGATTTATGTTTGCGAAATTAATCGGTATCGTAATTGGTACATTCTCGTCTATTTTCGTTGCATCTCCTTTATTGTACGACTTTACTAAAAAAGGTCAAATGAATAAATAAGATTCAAATTTTAAATAAATTTTAAGAAAGCCATCAAAGAAATTTGATGGCTTTTTTTCTTCTACTAAATTTAGATTTTATACATTTGTTTAGTGAATAGTTTAGTAATATACCCAGCGTTTTTAGACTTCCAGGAAGTCGTGATTATTATGGTGGTTGCTGTAGTGATTTTTGGACCAGATAAAATTCCAGAAATTGCTCGTGGTTTGGGAACTGCTGTGCGCAAATTAAAAGAAGCATCTGAAGATATCAAGCAAGAGATTATGAATCCTGTTCAGGATGTTGATCCTACAAAAGAGATTCAGAATACCATAAAAGAGTTAAATCCAATGAACGAAGTCAAAGATTCTTTTGCGAAAATTAATCCAATGGAAGATTTTCAGAAATCATTTGATGAAGTTCGTAATCCAGTAGATGAAATGCATCAAGCTATTCATCAAGACAATACAGTAAATGCAGCGTTGAAAGATGATGCACCAACTATGAAAGCTGTAGATCCTGTACAGGATTTGGAATTGGATGTGCAAGAAACAACAGAACCCGTTATAGAAAATGTGGTTGAGCCAATTGTGGAAGAACCTGCGGTTGTTGTAGAACCAAAATCTGTAGACGAAGCATTAGGTTTAGGCGGATCAGTAAGTAGGTAATGATACAAGATTATTTTGATTGGGACGTACAAATATTTTTGTATTTCAATAATTTAGGGAATGAAAAATGGGATTGGTTTTGGTTATTAGTAACCGATAAAAAAACATGGATTCCGTTGTATGTCATCTTTCTCATCTTACTTTATGTAAAACTTGGTTGGAAAAAAACCTTATTGGCTGGAGTTTGTATTGCACTGATGATAGCGTGTGCAGATCAATTTACAAATATCTTGAAAAATTCTTTTCAACGTTTTCGTCCATGTTACACCGAGTCGATTCAAGGATTATTTCGCCCGATAGATTGCGAGGGTAGAGGTAGATACGGTTTTACTTCGGCGCATGCATCTAATCATATGGCGATTGCAATTTTTATTGGAATACTTTTGAGACGCTATTACAAATGGTTACTTTATATCTTAATTGTTTGGGCGTTAATGGTTGCTTACAGTAGAGTTTATGTCGGGGTACATTTCACAGGAGATATATTTTTCGGAACACTAATCGGAATATTTTTCTCGATTCTTTTCTTGAAATTGTATTATTTCTTAGAAAAAAAATATTTGAAGAAGAATTAGATTCATAATAAATAAATACAAAAAAAGTCTATAACAAATTGTTATAGACTTTTTTTGTATTGTCAAACTGAATTTATTTCAGTTTCTCATCCTATTTGATAAAATAAAATTTTATTTATAACGATCTATTATTTTAGAAATATTCTTAGTTTCTTCATTAAATGTTTTCCAATCACAAACAGAATTTAGATTAATAGAATAAGTGCTATTATGATTGGACATACTAATATTTATTTTCCCCACATAGTCTGTGCAAAATATTTCATTTTCATATGGAGTTGTAACTATTTTATAAATATTCTCTTCCAATGCTTTTTTATCGTTCTTAGAAATTTTGAATGATTTTGTTGTGTAATCATTGATATTCTTCCATGTTATAAATTCTATTGAATCAGAGTAATCATAAATTCTTATAGATAAATTTCTATCATCAATTGACATCGTATTATACATATATTTTTTATTTACTTCTTTTTCTAACTTCTTTTTCTAACTTCTTTTCGCAAGAAATACTGAAAATCAATAAACTAAAAATGAACAATAAATTATATTTCATAAATAGCGATAATTATGTAAAATAGAAATCAGACTATTCCAAATTCTCGTCCAACTTATTTGTTTTTTTCTTTGATTTTTTAGCTTTCTTTTTGGCTAAAAATGTATTTAAATCATCATCAATTTCTGTAGAATCTTCATCACCCAAAAGATAACCCCAAGGTTTTAATTCAGTCACATTATCAAAAACAATTTTCATCAACGCAAGTATTGGAATCGATAATAGCATGCCCATAATTCCCCACGTCATTTCTCCAATTACTAATCCAATAATCACAATCAAAGAATTAATTTTTACTTTAGAACCTACAATTTTTGGCATCACTACATTTCCATCAATTGCATGAATTGCAATAAATGCAATTAAAACAAAGAACAATTTTGAAGCTGACATTGTGGCAAATGTGATTATTAGCGTTATAATTAATGAAATAACAATTCCTACATAGGGAACAACATTTAGAACACCAGTTAAAATAGCTAAAACAAATTTGTATTTAAGTCCAAGGATAGAAAATGCAATAAAAGATAAAATTGATACGACTAACATTTGTAAAAATAAGCCAATCAAATATTGTTTGACCATTTTTTGAATAGATGTAATGACGTTATAAACCTGGTCGTGTGTATTTGAATTGAATGCGTAATATAAGAATTTTACTAAATGACGACGATAAATCAACAAGAAAACAATGTATAAAAAAGTGAACAAGACTGTAACAGCCATCGATGAAACAATAGAAATTACTTTTTCGATTACAATTGTACTCGTTTCGATAGTCGTTTTGACATTCTTTGTCAAATATTCCATTTGCGCATGCGAATTAACACCAAAGGTATGGTGAATCCAATCTTGCAAATTCATAAATGCTTCTATGATTTGTTTCTGAAACGTAGGCCATTCATTTGCTATTTCAGCCATTTGTATAGCAATCAAATAGAAAATTCCTAAGATAAATGCTGCAAAAAGCAAGGTGGTAATGATACTTGAAATAACACGTGGAATGCGTAAATATCTTTCGAAAAATGAACAAACGGGTGCTAATAATATTGAAATTAAGAAGCCTAATATTAATGGAACTAAAATTCCTTTACCTATTATTGAAATAAATGTTAAACAAATGATTGACAATAATGTGCAAGTTAGTTTTAAATAAAAAGGCCATTTTCTAATGACTTCCATAATTATGAGTGTTTTATTTTGACAATTTTTTAGATAAGTTGTATAAATATAGTTTTATTTCTTAAGACTTTATTTGAATCTTACGTTTATTTCAATAAAAAAACCACGTTATAAAAACGTGGTTTTCAGAATATAGTGAAAAATATTATTTTTTCTTTGCATTTTTGCTTTCGTCAACGATAGTCATTTCATCAATCAAACGTTGCGCATTAGCATACTTGTCAACTACCCACAAAATATAACGAGAGTCCACCATAATATTACGACAAATCTCTGGATCATAATTTAAATCTGACATTGTTCCTTCCCAAACACGGTCAAAATTCAATCCGATTAATTCTCCTTTTGCATTCAATGCAGGAGAACCAGAATTACCACCAGTTGTATGGTTTGTTGCAATAAAGTTTACAGGTAATTTTCCGTTTTTATCGGCGTATTTTCCGTAATCTTTTTTATCGTATAAACTTAACATTTGTTTTGGTAAATCATACTCATAATCTCCCGGAATATATTTTTCCATTACACCTTCCATGTGCGTTACAGGTTCGTAATAAACCGCATCGCGAGGTTGGTAACCATCAACTTTTCCGTAAGTTACACGTAAAGTTGAATTTGCATCTGGGAAGATTTTCTTGTCTGTAAATACATCCATTTGCGCTTTCATATACGTACGCATCAACTTGTTGATTTTATCTTGATTCGCTAAATATGTAGGCGTTACTTTCGTTTGATTTGCATCTAAAATTAAACGAATTTGAGCAATTAAGGCATCTTCTTTTAAGGCTTTGATAAACTCAGCATCATTTTCAGCCAAAGTTTTGATATTTCCTAAAACAGATTGACCATTAATTTTTTTCGTTCCGTTGATTACCGAATTTCCTAAAGCTGTTTTGATATTTGCAGCAGTTGTAGTTGGTAATAAATTTTGAGGAACAACTTTGAAATAATTATCTGCTAAATCAGAAGAAATTGTTTTATCCAATTCTGGATTATAATCCTTGTGCATAGACGCAACTGTATTCAACGCTTTAGCTTTTGTTTCTGCGTAATTTTTTTGTCCAACCGCATTCAAAATATTGTTCAATGTTAACGCCATTCTGAATGTTTCTGAATTTGAGAAAAACGTTTCAGAATACATTGTGTACGCTAAATTGTAATCTTGATTTGCTTTATTAACTTGATTTAATTCAGAAATAATATTCGAATATTCACCTTTTAATTTCGGATTTTTCGCAATACGATTCATGAATTCTTGTTCATATTGTTGACGTTTTTCTACAGCTTTCGAACGGTTTAATCCTAAAACTTCGCCAATCCATTTTTTATGTGCATTCGAAATACGCGCTTGTTTAGACGCATAAGCGATACGAGTTGCATCGTCTTCACGCATTTTTTTATCAATATGAGATAATGCAATTGTACGCACATTGATACGCGCAGGATCAATTACATCTTTTATTTGCTGGATAGAAGAAGCTGGTAAATATTCGTCCGTCGTACCTGGGAAACCATATACAAACGTGAAATCGTCCTCGCTAATTCCCGAAATATTAATTGGTAAGAAATGTTTTGGTTTGTACGGAACATTGTCTGGTGAATAATCTGCAGGTTTGTTGTTTTTATCTGCATAAATTCTAAACATCGAGAAATCTCCTGTATGACGTGGCCAAACCCAGTTGTCTGTATCATTTCCATATTTTCCAATTGCAGAAGGTGGCGCACCAACTAAACGAACATCTTTGTATGTTTCTGTTGTAAATTGGTAATATTTATTTCCTTTGTAAAAAGGTTTGATAAATACTGAACGATAAGCTTCTGTTTTAGTTTTTGCATTAAAATCTTCAATATTTTTCTTGATGATTTTGTTACGATCTTCCTCCGACATATTATCGTTAACACCAGCTAAAATTGCAGTAGTTACATCTTTAATGTCTACAATAAAAGTCGCTGTTAAACCTTCGTTTGGTAATTCGTCTTTCAACTCTTTAGCCCAAAAACCATCTGTTAAATAATCATTTTCTAAAGATGAATGTGCTTGGATTTCTCCATAACCACAGTGATGATTCGTTAATAATAAACCATTTGGAGAAATAACTTCAGAAGTACAACCGCCACCAAAGTGAGCAACTGCATTGTTGATACTTTTATCTCCTGTACTGAAAATGTCTTTTGATGAGATTTTCAATCCCATGTCTTTCATTTCCTTTTCATTCAATTCTGTCGGAATCCACATTCCACCACTTTGTTGTGCAAAAACGCTAAAGTTTGCAAACAAAGCCATTAAAATAGATCCTTTAACGAATAGTTTCTTCATTTTTATTTGATTATTTTATTCTACCGATTTCTTAGAATTCCAAAGATAAAGATTTTTATTCAATCGTTAATGTATTGCTCAAAACCATTATTTTTAGAGGTGTTTATTCAGTTTTTTTTATTGGACAAAATCAATTATTTTTAACAAAAATTAACAATTTATATATGAATTTCAGTAAAATATTTACACTATTATTAGCTTTAGCTACTTTAACTTCATGTACAATTTCTGAGGAAGTTGTTGTAAATGAAAAAGGTGAGTTTGATTATTTTCAAAAAATAGATATACCTCAAATTGGAGCAATGATGAATTCAAGTAATATTGATGATAAGATTGAGATGAATCAAATTTCGAATAATGAGTATTCATATTATGAATTTGTTCAGTTATTACAAGAAAAAGGTGGAGAAAAATTCAGAAAACAAACCGAAAAATTTGACTTATATAAAGATGATTTATCTGCAATTGATTTTTTTAAATTTCGATTAGACTTGAGAGATAAATTTGCAATAGAAATGATTAATAAATCTAAATCTGCAGAAGAATTTAATTCAAATTCAAAAATTATTGAAGAAACTTTTGCAGGTATCAATATAAAAGAAGAAAAAAGAATTACAGATGAATTAAGTCAAAAGAAAAAGAGAAAGAGAAAATCAAAACAATTAGTCGATGAACCTTTATTTAGTGATAATCCTATGGCGATGATGACAAGCTCAACATATGCTTTCGATGGAAAATCTTTCTCTAAAACAATTGATGCTGAAAAATTTTCAAAAGATTTTGATAAACAGAACTTTGATAATGATGAAGAAAAAGCGATTTTTTTAGGAATGTTGAAACAAATTAAGTTTAAATATAAATATACTTTTTCTAAGAAAATAAAATCTTTAAATATTACTGATGCAATGTTTACTTTAGATGGAAAAACATTTATAAAGGAATATACATTAGAAGAAATCCTTAATAATCCTAGTTTAGGAAATTTTAAAGTAGAGCTTGAAGATTAATGATAATTTTTGAAATCCTTCGTAAATTTGACATTCGAAACACATTGTGAAATGAAACAAATTGTCGAATTCCAAGATTTAGGAATTAACAGAGATTACCAAGAAATTTGGGATTATCAAGAAAGTCTTTTAGCAGAAAATATAGCCGTAAAACAATATAACAGAGCGCAAGAAAAGGAGGGAAGTTCAGATTTTAAAAACACTAAAAATCATTTACTTTTTGTAGAACATCCGCATGTTTATACACTTGGAAAAAGTGGACATTTAGAAAATATGTTAGCTTCGAGTGATAAATTAAACGAAATAAATGCAACTTTTGTGAAAACGAATCGTGGTGGAGATATTACCTATCATGGACCGCAACAATTAGTTGGTTATCCTATTATGGATTTGGATAACTTCAAGCCAGATATTCATTTGTATATGCGCAATTTGGAGGAAGTGATTATCAAAACTATTGCCGAATATGGACTAAAAGGTGAGCGTTCTCAAGGAGAAACTGGCGTTTGGTTGGATGTAGGTCGACCTTTTGCTCGAAAAATTTGTGCAATGGGTGTTAAGGCTTCACGTTGGGTAACGATGCATGGTTTTGCACTAAATGTGAATACAGATTTGCGTTATTTTGAATACATCGTTCCATGTGGAATTCAGGATAAAGCTGTTGCTTCATTGGAAAGAGAACTTGGACATCAGGTAGATATGAACGAAGTGAAAGCGTTTACAAAAAAACATTTTGCAGAAGTTTTTGATGTAGAATTTAAATAAGATAATTCAAAAATATAATCTATTTTTAAAGACCGTTTTTACGGTCTTTTTTATTGCACAATGAGAAGCTTATTTATTCTATTTTTACTTGTTTCCACTTATAGCAAATCTCAATCGTTTGCGCCAATTATTTCGAATTATTCTAAAAGCGAATATTTGGGCGAATCGCCTATTTGGGATATTACAGAAAATAACAAGCAAGGAAAAGTATATTTTGCGAACAATAGAAATATCTTAGAATATGACGGTAATTTTTGGGAAAAATATTCGCCAAATAGCTTAACAATTATACGTTCTGTTTTTACAATGAATAATGTATTGTATTCAGGTGCATTAAATAATTTTGGATATTGGAAAACGATTGAAGGAAAGAAAGTTTACATTTCAATTTCAGATAAATTCAAAAGTTTTGAAGGATTAGAACAAGAAGAAATCTGGAAAATATTTTATCATAATCGTTCTATTTATTTTCAATCGTTCAATTATCTTTTTCAATTTGATGGTAAAACAGTTAAACGATACAAATTACCTGCGCTTTCTTCTTACGTTTATCTGGTGAAAGGTAAAATGTTAGTAGCGACTATTTCTAAAGGTATTTTCGAATTTAATAATGGACATTTTGAGCCGTTATTTGAAATTGAAAAAGGTAAATCAATTGTAATTCATGGAATAGAAAAATATGATAATGATTATTTAGTTGGTACATTAACAGAAGGAATTTTCAAGTACAACAAAACAGCTGGTTTACAAGAGTTCAATGTGGAATTCAATAAAATGCTAAAGAATTATTTAGTGTTAAAAATGATTCGATTAGAAGATAAATTAATCATTGGAACATCAAATAATGGGATTTATGTATATGATTTAAAAACTAATTCTTACAAAAATTACAATCAAAACTCTGGGTTAATCAGTAATACAATCCAAAATATAAGAATAGATTCTAAAGGAAATGCTTGGCTTGGAACGGACAAAGGTATTTCGAAAATAGAATTGAAAAACAAAACTCAACTTTTATATGATTACAATGGTCATTTAGGAAATGTTTTTTCGTTCGACTTTTATAAGGATAATATTTTGCTGGGAACAAATCATGGATTTTATAATTATTCAAATACTTCAAACCAAACAAATTCAGTTCTCGAAAAAGGTTTAATTTGGAATATAACAAATATTGATAATACAATTTATGTTTCGGATAGTTGGGGAACTTACATTTATTCAGGACTATTGAATAAGATTTCTTCTACAAATGGAGGTTTTAAATTGATCAAAAATGGAAATAAATTATATCAATCATCTTTTACGGGAATCAATGAATATATACAAGGTTCTCATAAAGAATCTACTAAAGTTTCTAGTTTAACTATTCCTATTATTGATTTTGTTATTGTCGAAAATAAAATTTTAGGAACTGGAAAAAATGGTGGTTTATATTTATTTGATCTTAAAAATAGAACAGGTAAGGAGATATTTTACCAACATAAAAAATTAGTTAATCCGCAAACTATTCTCGAAGATAACAAGGTTTTTGTATTGATTGATGATCAACATTTAGTCCGTTATGATATAAATAAAAATTTATTTTCTGACGAGAATTTAGATTCAAAATTAAAGAATATTAATCGAATTCGTTATTTAAAAGAGAATCGTTATTTAGTTGAAGCGGATAATATTCTGTATTATTCTAAAGTGGAACAGAATAAATTGATTCATTATTTAATTCCCAAAAAATTGTATGATGGAAAATTGGTTGATGACAATTTAACGGCTAAAATCAACGATCAGTTTTTATATATTAACCTCGAAAACGGATTATTGAAATATGATTTAAAATCTATACGTCGTGAATTACCAAAGATTAAAATTAAAGCAAAAATCAATCAAACGGTTTTGAATAATGAGCCTAATATTGAGTATTCAAATAATTATATAGATTTTTATGTTTCAATTGTGAATGATGATTTTGCGAATTATCAATTATATTATCAATTAAATAACTCTAAAATTCAACCACTTAATCAGCCAATAATTAATTATAAACAATTAGAAAGTGGTTCATATCAATTGTCAATTTATGCTTTAAAAGATGGAAATTTTGTTGAGTTGAATCATTTTGATTTTAGGGTTAAAAAGATTTGGTATTTATCAAATTTGATGATATTATTTTTTATTTTATTAATTGTTGGATCGATTCTGGCTATTTATAAGTATAACAGAATGAAGTTGAAACAAAGTTTCAGAATTAAACAAAAGCAATTTGAATATGAATTGAATTTGATGGAAATGAAACATCAACAAGAGTTGAAAGAATTAAATCATCATAAAGAAAAACAACATTTAGAAACTTCTTTACAAACGAAATCTACAGAATTGGCAGGACAAGCTTTGAAATTAGCTAATCAACGTGCTATGATCCTAGAAATTAATCAATTGTTTTCTCAATTGGAAATGAATGAAATCAATAAAAAATTAAAAAAGAAATTTGAGAAAACGTTTTCGGAATATAGTTACAACAGAAATGAATGGCAAAATTTCGAATTAAATATTCAGGAAATTCACCAAGATTTTATTAAGAGATTAGCTGACAAGTATTCTAATTTAACTGCGAAAGACTTAAAACTGTGTGTATTCCTTCGAATGAATTTATCAACCAAAGAGATTGCTCCTTTAATGCACCTTAATTATCGATCAGTAGAACTACAACGATATAGATTACGCAAAAAAATGCAAATTCCTTCTGAAATAAACCTAAATAAGTATATGATTAATTTTTAAATATCGGAAAATAAATTACATCATAACTACATCATGTTGTAAATGTAATATTTTGTAATTATCTGATATTCAGTATTATGTGTTTTATTTTTTTAGAAAATTATTCTAACTAAAATTATTACTTGTTAATCAAGTGTTAAAACATTCTATTTTTGAAATAACCATTTATTGAAATAGAATGAAAAAATATTTTCTTCCATTATTTATTCTCGGGTCTTTCTGTGTAAATGCCCAAGTTACTAACGATTCTATACAGATAGGAGATCCTTTTGAAAGTGATTCTATTATACTAGATCAAGCCGTTGTGGTTGGGTATGGTACTGTTAAGAAATCAGATCTTACATCAGCTGTTTCATCAGCTAATGCTAAAGACATTACGCAAATTGCAAGTACAACTGCCATGCAGTCTTTGCAGGGTAAATTAGCTGGTGTTAATATTATTAATACGGATACTCCAGGAGGTACACCAACTGTTTTGGTTCGTGGAATGGGTACTGCTTTGGGAGGTAAAGCTCCTTTGTATGTTGTGGATGGGTTAATTGTTCCAAATATTAATAATATTAATCCAAATGACATTGAAAAAATTGATGTTTTAAAAGATGCAGCATCTTCAGCTATTTATGGAGTTCGTGGTGCAAACGGTGTTGTTGTTGTAACAACTAAACGTGGTAAAACAGGAAAGATAAGAGTTAACTATGATTCATATATTGGAGTAAGAAATACTATGAATATGGTAGATATGGCTGATGCTAATCAGTACATAACTTATTTTAACGAGCAAAGAAAAGCAACAGGAGGTTCTTTGATTTCTACAAATCAACAATATAACACGAATTGGTTTGATGAAATTATGAAAACAGGTCAACTAATTAGTAATAACGTTAGTTTGTCTGGTGCAGGTGAAAATATTAATTACTTGTTCAGTCTTAATAATTTTGAAGAAAAAGGAATTTTAGATGGAAACAATTATAAACGCACAACAGTTCGTAATAACAATGATTATAAATTGTTTGATGGAAAACTTAAAATTAAACAAAATGTAAGTGCTACTTTTACACGTGAAATTCCGAAATCTTATGGTGCTTTTGATACTGCATTTCGTCAATCACCATTAGTTCCTGTTAGATATGATGATGGAAAATGGGGACAACCTTTTTGGAATAAAACGACTGGAGAGGTAACTTATCTTTTAAATCCTGGAGATGGTTCTGGAAAATTAAATTCGCATGGTAATCCAGTTGCGGGAGCATATTATGATAATCAAAAAATAAATGCTACAATTCTTCAAGGGAGTATTGATGCAGTATTGAATCTTACTAAAGGATTAGACTTTACATCTCGTGCAGGTGCAACTAAATATTGGTATAAGAAAAGAACTTTTACACCAAATAAACAAACTTGGTTAGCTGCTGATCCTACAAGAACGGCTGCACAGTTTGAAATAGAAAAAATAAAATCTACAAATGTAGGTGTTACGACTTGGGCAGATAATTCATTAGCATTTAATGAAATCGAAACGTTTAGATAGTCTTGGGAGAATTTTGTAACATTTGAACGTAAATTTGGGAATCATTCAATTAACGCAGTTGCAGGAGTTTCAGCAGAAAAAAAAGGTATAGGTACTTATAGTAATGTCACTGTATATGATGTTCCTGATAAAGAACAATATTGGGCTGAAAATCATGCTACAGGTTCATACGATAGAAATTATGAACAAAAGAATTATACACCAAGAGCCTTAGCTTCTTATTTTGGTCGTGTTCAATATAATTTTGACAATAAATATTATGTTACGGGTATTATTAGACGCGATGGATCAAGTGCTTTCAAACAAAACAAAGAATTCTGGGGTACTTTCCCTTCTGTGTCTGTTGCATGGAACATTTCAAATGAAGATTTCTTGAAAGATTCTCAAACAATTAATTTCTTAAAATTAAGAGGAGGTTGGGGTCGTTTAGGAAATGATGAAGTTCCATTCAATCAAACAAATATTTATCAAGGCAATGGAAGTACAAATTATAACTATGTATTTGGACCAGGGCAAGATTTAATTTTTGGAGCTTACATTGGAACACCAGCAAAAAATATTTCTTGGGAAATTGTAGAGGAATTAAGCGTAGGAATTGATTTCACATTATTTAATAATAAATTGTCTGGTAATGTAGATTATTACAAAAAAAATACAAAGAATGCTATTCTAAATGTGAAACCACTTCTAAATAGTGCATATAGTGATAAATTTTATGATCATGCAGCTGAGATAGAGAATAAAGGATTTGAAATTGCTTTAAATTGGCAAAACACAACTCCTTCAGGGTTTAGATATTCTATAGGAGGTAACTTCAATTACAATAAGAATGAAGTATTAAATGTAGAAGATGCTTATGCAGGTATGACAGGAGGTTCATTAGGAAATGGACAAATTGTTAAACGCTTAGAAGCAGGTCAAGCATTAGGATCTTTTTGGTTGTATGAGGTCGAGGGTGTTTGGCAAACACAAGACGAAATTAATAACAATGCACATATTTCAAATGCTAAACCAGGACACTTACGATACAAAGATCAAAATGGTGATGGAATCATCAATGATTTAGATAAAAAATTCATGGGAACTTATATTCCAAAATTTAATTATGGAATTAATATTTCTATGGAATACAAAAATGTGGATCTTAACATTAGTGGTTACGGAGTTGGAGGAAACAAAGTGTACAATGGTATTAAAAACACTCGTTTAGGTGGAGAAAATATTTCTGTCGATATGTTCAATGCTCGTTGGACAGGTGCAGGAACTTCCAATACTAACCCAGGAGCAGAAAGAGGTCAAGAAGCGTCTTCATATTATTTAGAAAAAGGAGACTACTTCCGTTTAAGTAACGTAACATTAGGATATAATTTTCGTGATAAAATAGATTTTATTAAAAATCTGAGAATCTATGCGAGTGCTCAAAATTTATTTATCATTACAAAATATTCAGGATTTACACCAGAGTTAAACGCATATAATAATGAAGGGGATCCATATGGTACTACTGGTGTAGATTTTTCTGCATATCCTAATATGAGAACTTTCTTGGTTGGATTAAATGTTGAATTCTAATCTTAAAATTTTAAAACAATGAAAAAAAATATATTCAAAATATCAACAGTTGCAGTTTTATTATCTTTTGGTTTGATCTCTTCTTGTTCTGATGAATTTTTAGATGTAAAATCTCAAGAAAATATAGCTATTGATGATCAAGCTTCTCAATCTCCAGAAAAATATGTGAATGGTATTTACGGAATGTTTACAGATTGGGATTATGCATTCTCTTGGTTAGGAGTTACTGAAATGATTTCTGATAATGCAGATAAAGGAAGTTCCTCTACAGATAATGGTGGAGATAAAAGAGATTTAGACGAATTATTACATAGTTCTACAACTGGTTCTATCGAAGCTATGTGGAAACGTTTTTATAAAACAATTGTTAGAGCGTCATATTCTATAAAATATACGACAGAATCATCAATCACAGATGCAGAAAAAAATAGATTAATTGGGGAAGCAAAATTTTTGAGAGCTGTTTCTTATTTCTATTTGGTTCGTATGTTTGGAGATACTGTGATACAGGAGTTAGATGTTCCGGCGTCTTATTCAGTACGTAAACCAAAAGCAGAAGTTTATGCATACATTGAAGCAGATTTATTAGATGCAATATCAAAACTTCCTACTAAAAATGAATATGCTGCAAAAGATTTAGGACGTGCAACAAAAGGAGCTGCTCAAGCTTTATTGGCAAAGGTATATTTATACCAAGGAAAAAATCAACAAGCGTACGATATGGCTACAACCGTTGTTAATTCTGGTATTTATGATTTAGAAAGTGATTACGCAACAACTTGGAGAAAAGAAACTGAGAATGGTAAAGAGTCTTTATTTGAAATCCAAGCTCGTGGAGATGCTGTTGCGCATGGCGTTCAACAATATTCAGAAACTCAAGGAGCTCGTGGTACTGGAGGTTGGGGATGGGGATTCAATGTTCCTTCTCAAAATTTATTAGATGCTTTTAATGCTGAAGGAGATGCTATTCGTCGTGATGCAACAATCATTTTTAGAGGTGAAACTTTATATGACGGTCGTTTAGTTCCAACTTCTGTAGAAAACCCGATGTATAACGAAAAAGCGTATTCAAGTGCGAATCTTGGTTCTGCGGATGGAGACAAAAACATTCGTGTAATTCGTTTTTCTGAAGTTTTATTAATTCAAGCCGAAGCAGCAAATGAAATTGGGCAAGATGCTTTAACACCTCTTAATCGTGTTAGAACACGTGTAAAATTAGCTCCAATAGCAAGTATGTCTAAAGATCAATTACGATTAAAAATTTGGAATGAAAGACGTTTGGAGTTAGCATTCGAGCACGATCGTTGGTTTGATTTAGTTCGTACAGGACAAGCTAAAGACATGATGGCTCTTGATGGAAAAACATTTGTTACAGGTAAACATGAGTTATTCCCAATTCCAAATGCTCAATTAATTCAAACTCCAACAATGACTCAAAACCCAGGTTGGTAATGATTAAATTAAATAAAACAATAGTTACTTGCGCTCTTTTATGTGGCGCAAGTGCTTTTGCTCAAACAAAACAAGAAAATAAGCTGTTAGATAAAGTTCAAAAACAGACGATTCAATATTTTTGGGATTACGCTGAACCTCATTCAAAATTAGCTCGTGAACGTTTTCATCCTGATGGTTTTTATCCAGAAAATGATTCAAATATCATTACAACAGGAGGAACAGGATTTGGATTAATGAGTTTAATTGTTGGTATTGATCGCGAATTTATTCCAAGAAAAGAAGCAACTGAACGAATTTTAACAGGGTTGAAATTTTTACAAAATGCAGATCGTTTTCATGGAGCTTGGCCACATTGGTTAAATGGCGAAACAGGAAAAGTAAAAGCTTTTAGTACATACGATAACGGAGGTGATTTGGTAGAAACTGCATTTCTTGCTCAGGGGTTAATTTGTTTGAAAGAGTATTTCAAAGATTCTAAAAATGAGAAAGAAATAGAGATTTCGCAATTAGCTGATCAACTTTGGAAAGAAATCGATTTCAATTTTTATACACGAGGAGAAAATGTGTTGTACTGGCATTGGTCTCCAAATTACGAATGGAAAATCAATTTTCCTTTAAAAGGATTTGATGAAACCATGATTACGTATGTTATTGCTGCGGCTTCTCCAAAACATTCTATCAATTCAGAAGTTTATTACAGCGGTTGGACGAGAAATGGTGATATAAAATCAAATGATTCTGCATACGGAGTTCCATTAATTGTAAAGCATAACGGAGCTAATAAAAATGTTGGACCTTTATTTTGGGCACAATATTCATTTATTGGACTTAATCCAAACAATTTAATAGATGGAATTGGTATTGATTATGGAAAAGTAGTGAAAAATCAAGCAAAGATTCATTACATCTACAATCAACAAAAAAAGGAAAGTTTCAAGAAGTACAAAAAAAATATGTGGGGATTAACGGCAAGTTATACCTTCAATCCAGATGGAACAGAAGGTTATACAGCACATTCTCCATTAAATGACAATAATGTAATTACGCCTACAGCTGCGTTATCGTCTTTCCCATATACACCGAAAGAATCTATGGATTTCTTGAAGTTTATTTACGAAAAACAAAACAAAAGCTTGATTGGAGTAGCAGGTCCGTATGATGCGGTTGATGTAAAAAATGATCGAGTGATTACAAAATATTTGGCGATAGATCAAGGAACAATTACACCAATGATAGAGAATTATCGCTCTGGATTATTGTGGAAATTGTTTATGCAAAATGAAGATGTACAAAGAGGTTTAGATAAATTGAAATTCAAAACAACAGCCTCGAATTAAAATCAAAAAAATGAAAAAACTAATTTATTCAATTGCTTTCTTAGGATTAGCATTCAATACTTATGCGCAAAAAATAAAGTTTGATAAATCAAAATCGAAATCAGAATTTATTGATTATGTGATGAGTCAAATGACGATTGATGACAAAGTAGGTCAGATGGTACAATATACCTATGACGGAGGTGATGTTACAGGATCTGCAATTGATAAAAATTATATAAAATACACGAAACAAGGTATGATGGGGTCCGTGTTTAACGCAACGACAACAGATATTACTAAAAAATTACAAAAAATAGCTGTTGAAGAAACACGTCTTGGAATTCCATTAATTTTTGGATACGATGTAATTCATGGTTACGAAACTATTTTCCCAATTCCACTTGGTGAAGCTTCTTCTTGGGATTTAAAAGCAATTGAAAAATCGGCTCGAATTGCTGCTGAAGAAACAGCTGCAGGTGGAGTTCATTGGACTTTTGCTCCGATGGTTGATATCGGTTTTGATCCTCGTTGGGGACGTGTTTCTGAAGGTGCAGGTGAAGACACTTTCTTAGGAAGTAAAATTGCAATAGCGCGTGTTAATGGTTTTCAAGGTAAAAGTTTATATGATTTAAATACCGTTTTAGCGTGTACAAAACACTTTGCAGGATATGCTTTAGCGCAGGCTGGTCGCGATTATGGTTCGGTAGAAATTTCTGATCGTTTCTTAAGAGATTATATTTTGCCGCCTTTCAAAGCGACTGTTGATGCAGGTGCTGGATCTTTCATGACGTCTTTCAACGAAATTGGAGGAGTTCCTTCTACAGCAAGTAAATATTTGTACGATCAAATTTTGCGTAAAGAGTGGAATTATAAAGGGTTTGTTGTAACAGATTATACTGCGATTCAGGAGTTAGTTCCTCATGGAATTGCAAAAGATTTGGAAGAAGCAACTCTAAAATCGGTTGAAGCAGGTATTGAAATGGATATGATGAGTGGTGCTTTTCTTAATCATTTACCAAAATTGGTAAAAGAAGGAAAAGTAAAACAAGATGTGATTGATACTGCAGTTCGTAGAATTTTGGAAGCAAAATATGACTTAGGACTTTTCGAAGATCCATATCGTTATTCAAATTCAAAACGTGAGAAAGAAACGGTAATGAAACAAGAGTTTTTAAATGAAGCTCGTGACGTTGCTCGTAAATCAATGGTTTTATTAAAGAATGAGAAACAAATTTTACCATTAAAAGAATCTCAAAAAGTTGCAGTTATTGGTCCATTAGTAAAAGATGAGAAAAATATCATTGGAAACTGGGCTGCACGTGGAGATCGTTATGGAAAAGCATGGTCTGTTTGGGAAGGTTTGAATGATGTTTTAGGTAAAAATGCAAAAATTACTTATGCACAAGGAACAGAACTTAATTCATCTAAAACTGATGGTTTTCAAGAAGCAATTAATGTAGCGAAAAACTCGGATGTAATTGTTGCGGTTATGGGAGAAAACGAGAATCAAACAGGTGAAGCGGCTTCTCAAACAAATATAGATTTACCAGGAAATCAGAAAGAATTATTAAAAGAATTAAAGAAACTTGGTAAGCCAATTGTTTTAGTTTTAATGGCTGGTCGTCCAATGACAATTTCTTGGGAGAATGATAATATGGATGCAATTTTATATGCATGGTATCCAGGAACAATGGGAGGTTTAGCGATTACAGATGTTTTATACGGTAAATATAATCCTTCGGCTAAAACACCTATGACATTCCCTCGCTCTGTTGGTCAAATTCCAATTCATTACAATCAAAAAAATACAGGTCGTCCTTATTTAGGAGAAAGTGATGTAGAGCAAAAATATAAATCTCGTTACACAGATTCTCCAAATTCGCCTTTATATCCATTTGGTTACGGTTTAAGTTATACAACGTTTGATTATAGTAACTTGAAGTTGAATAAATCGATAATGAAAAATGGAAAAGATGAAATCAAAGTAACTGTAAATGTTAAAAATACAGGAAACTACGATGGAGAAGAAGTGGTACAATTATATGTTCGCGATTTAGTAGGAAGTGTAACGCGTCCAGTTCGTGAATTGAAAGGTTTTGATAAAGTCATGATTAAGAAAGGAGAAACAAAAACAATTACGTTTACATTAACTCCAGAAGATTTAAAATTCCACGATATCAATATGAACTATGTTGCAGAAGCAGGAGATTTCGACATTTTTGTTGGAGGAGATTCTAACGCTTC
Source organism: Empedobacter sp. GD03739 (assembly GCF_029843245.1). Classification (NCBI taxonomy): domain Bacteria; kingdom Pseudomonadati; phylum Bacteroidota; class Flavobacteriia; order Flavobacteriales; family Weeksellaceae; genus Empedobacter; species Empedobacter sp. GD03739. The sequence continues at coordinate 25,334 of NZ_JAOCHX010000030.1, forward strand.
ACTTAAAACAAGTTTTACTTTAGTTGATTAAATTCCTCATATATAGTTAGAAATTTAGTTTTATTTCTCAACCAAGTAAGTATGTAAGTGCTTACTTGGATTTTTACAAAAATTCACACATGAAAAAATATATTAGTTTAAGTTTAGTTTTAATCATGACAATGATAGGTTTTGCTCAACAAAATATATCAATTATGTCTTACAATATTAGATTAGCTTCTGTTGATGATGGCGCAAATCATTGGAATATTCGCAAACAAAAATTGGTTGATTTAATCAAGTATTATGATGCTGATTTTGTTGGTGTACAAGAAGCGCAAGTTCCTCAACTAGATTTTATCAAACAAAATGATTCACAATTAGATTTTATCGGAGAACCTCGTTCAAGTGATAAAAATGCTGAATATTCGGCGATTTTTTACAAAAAAGATCAATACAAAGTTTTAGAACAAAAAACGATGTGGTTGTCAGAAACGCCAGAAAAAGAATCAAAAGGTTGGGATGCAGCATACAACAGAATTATCACTTACGGATTATTTCAAGACAAGAAAACAAAAAAGAAATTTTGGGTAATCAATACTCATTTTGATCACGTTGGAAAAGTTGCGCGTCAAAAATCATTAGAATTAATCGATCAATTAATTCATGATTTAACAAGTAAAAAAGATTATCCAGCATTTTTTATGGGAGACTTTAACATGAATCATGATGATGCCTCTGTAAAATATATTCAAAACAAATATTTAGATACTCGCCTTAATGCGCAAATGGTTTATGGACCAGATTTTACATGGGAAGATTTCAAATTCAATGTAAAAGGAACAGAAATTTTAGATTACATTTTTTACAAAAAGAATCCAAAAGTAACGTGTAAAAGTTTCAATACGATTGATGATTTCTATGATTTCAAATATCCATCAGATCATTTACCAATTTTAGCTAAATTTTTAATTCAATAATAATTATGACAAAATCACATTTGAAATATCCTGTTATTGCAGGTTTGCTGTTAAATTATTTTGCAGTAAATGCGCAAGATTTTAAACTATCGAATAAGAAAATCGAAATATATACAACTGCAAAAAATACCAATCAACGAATTACAAAATCAACAGATAAAGTAGCAGTCAAAAAATTTCCGCAACCAAAAGAAACGGATATTGCGATTTTTATTGATCCAAAACGTAAATTCCAAAAATTTGAAGGAATTGGAGGTGCAATCACAGATGCTTCTGCGGAAGTTTTAGCAAAATTGCCAAAGAAAACGCAACAAGAAATTATCAAAGCTTATTATAGCGAAAAAGAAGGAATTGGTTATTCATTGATTAGAACAACAATAAATTCGAGTGATTTTTCGAGCGATAGTTACACTTATGTAAAAGACAATGATAAAGAGTTGAAAACTTTTGACATTGGACATGATCTGAATTATAAAATTCCGATGATAAAAATGGCAAAAGCAGAAATGAAAGACGCTTATCGTTTATATGCAAGTCCTTGGAGTCCGCCAGCTTGGATGAAAACGAATAACAGTATGTTGAAAGGAGGTTCTTTGAAACCTGAATATTACCAAACTTGGGCTAACTATTTTGTGAAATTTATCGAGAATTATGAGAAAATTGGTTTACCAATTTGGGGAGTTTCTATTCAGAACGAACCAATGGCAACGCAAACATGGGAATCGTGTATTTATACAGCTGAAGAAGAACGTGATTTCTTGAAAAATAATTTAGGTCCGACTTTTCACCAAAAAGGATTAAAAGACAAAAAAATTATTGTGTGGGATCATAACCGTGATTTAATTTACCAGCGTGCTTCAACTATTTTGAATGATCCTGAAGCTGCTAAATATGTTTGGGGAGTTGGTTTTCACTGGTACGAAACATGGAACGGAAGCGTGAATTTATTCAATAATGTAGCGTTAACTCATGAAGCTTTTCCAAATGTTAATTTAATTTTTACAGAAGGTTGTAAAGAACAATTTGATTACAATCAAATGGGAAATTGGGCATTGGGTGAAAAATATGGTTACAATATGATCAACGATTTTAACTCCGGAACAGTTGCTTGGACAGATTGGAATGTTTTGTTGGATGAAAAAGGAGGACCAAATCACGTAGGAAATTTCTGTTTTGCACCAATTCATGGTGATACTAGAAATGGACAGGTTACGTATACAAATTCGTTTTACTACATTGGTCAATTCTCAAAATTTATTCGTCCAGGTGCGCAAAGAATTGCGGCATCGTCTAATCGTTCAGATTTAATGACAACTTCCTTTGTAAACAAAGACGGAAAAGTTGTGGTGGTTGTGATGAATCAAACAGATAAACCTTATCAATATAATTTATGGATAGAAGGAGAAGCTGTTGAGGTAAATTCGCAAGAACATTCGATTAGCACAATCATTATTTCGTAAAAAAATAGAATAATTAAAGGGAAAATTATTTATAGTAAATTGCTTGACAAATTGACAACGTAAGAAGTTAAAGTCAAGCAATTTTTATTTAAAATAGAAGAAAATGAAATATTTAGTTGCCTTATTTTTAATGATAAGTTATACATATGCGCAGAAAACGATAGTATATGATAAAAAAAATAATTTAGCGTTTGATATTTATTATCCGAAAAACTATAAAGAGAATCAAACCTATAATGTATTTGCTTGGGTACACGGAGGCGGATTTTCAGGAGGAACAAGAGCGGATAAAGAAGAAATTGAACGAATGAAAGATGCTCAAGAAAGAGGTTTCGTAGCTGTTTCTATCTCGTATAGATTATTGGCAAATTCTTCGGCTGGTTTTGGGTGTGATTTGCCAAAACAAGAAAAGTTGATGATTTTTAAAGAAGCCTCTTTTGATGTTTTAACTGCGCTAAATTTTATTCAAAATAATTCAAAAGAACTTAAATTCTCGATTAATAAATTAATTTTAGGAGGAAGTAGTGCAGGAGCGGAGACTATTCTAAATGCTTATTATTTGAGAGATTTATGGTACGGAAATCAATTCAATCAAGTTAAAATTGATGGATTAGTAAGTTATGCAGGAGCGATTGTAGACAATCGTTATGTTACAAAATCGAGTGTTTTGCCAACAGTTTATGTACATGGTTTAAGCGATGATGTTGTACCAGCTTACAATGCGCCACACAGAAGTTGTTTGGATAATCAACCAGGGTTTTTTCCTTTAAATGGTTCTGCTACTTTAGAAGATTTGAATAGAAAATATAGTCAGGCATCTTTTGCTATTTTCTCTAATTCAGGAAAACATGAATGGTCTGGATTAAGAAAACAATATTTAGACGAAGTTTTCAATTTTATTAATCAATCAATAATTGGAAATAAAAAAGTAAATAATCGAATAATTGTTGACTAATAAAAATATAAGTACATGATAAATTATTTAATGATTATAAATATAAAACAAACAAAGAGCAAAATTTCTTCTGCTCTTTGTTAAATAACCTAACCAACTTTATACTATGAAAAATCTGTATAATCTTTAAACTCCTTTGTTACGAATCACAAATAAGAATTGTAAATTTAGAAATACAATTATTGTTTTAAATTGATGTAGATTAAGAAAAAAGAATCAAAGTTATAATTTTTAATAAGCTAATTATGTATAAATTAATAAAATGTTTCGTTTTAATTTTTGCAATTCTAATGTTGAACTCTTGCGAGAAAAAAGAACTCAAAACTAATCTTAAAACTTCTTCAAAAAATGAAATTGTTGTTGATAAACTTTCGGTTGCCGAATCAGATTATGGAGTAGGTTGCGTGACCGAATATTATAAAAAAGGAAGTAAAATGAAAGACGAAATCTATTTACAAACAAGTTCTAAAGACGAGTTGACTTGGGTAAATTATATTTCAATCAATGGAAAAAGAGAAGTTTTTTCTTCTAAAAATGACGATACCAAATCTACTGAAAACGAAAATGGATATACGCTGCGTTTAGAAAATGATGATTACATTATCGAAATTCATGCAAAAATTGGAGAACAAAATATTGAATCTGATTCAGCTTTAGCTAATGGAACAATGAAAATTACTCGAAAATCTGATCAACAAACAAAAACAGTTGACTTTGAAGGAGGAACTGCTTGTTAATTTTTAAATAAAAAGACAAAGCTAATTGCTTTGTCTTTTATGGTTATTTTTTGAAGATAAAATTAGAAATGACTTCGACTAATTCTGTATTTATTGGAAGTTCTGGGTTATTGTAAGAAGATAAATCTTCTTTTGATGTTACGTTTTTTAAAACGTGATTCATCACTTTGATAATAACAGCAGATTTAGGAGAAAGGTTTTTAGCATTGTCCGTATCAACTTGTATATCCATATCACCTTGAATCACTAAAAAAGGAATAGTTAATTTATTGATTTCATTTACAGGATTATATTTAATCCAAGAAATTAAATATGGTTGTACACTTTTACGAAATAATGCTGATAAATTAGGATTAATATTATTTACAGTATTTCCATTCTTCAAAGAATCTATAATAACATACGATTCAGTTTTTAATTTTTCAGGAAGTTGAGTTAATTGTTTCTTAAGTATTTGGTCGATAGGTTCTCCAGCGCCAGAAACTGAGATGAATTTGTCGACATTTTTTGTTGAAGCAAGCATTCCAATTAATGAACCTTCGCTATGTCCAGCTATTGAAATAGAACTAAATCTTTTATCTTTTTTTATGAAAGTTACCCAATTACTTGCGTCTTCAACGTAATCATCAAATGTAAGTTTAGATTCGTCCAAATTAGCAATAGAACTTTCTCCAATTCCTCTTTTGTCATAGCGAATAGATGCAATTCCAATGACAACTAAACTTGGTCTTAAAAAAGTAGAATTTTTCATGGCTAAAACTTTACTAACAAATATACTATTTTTCGCCTAAAAAACAAGTCTAAAATACTCGCTTCCAAACTTTTTTGCGACTCATATTTTTATAAGAAGCTTTTATTTCTAATTTATTTTCAGAGACTAACCGAAGCTCCATATCAAAAATCCGGCTCTCTGTTGGCAGTGTGATTTTACCATTCCAATGCGGGTTTTTAAATTGAATATCTTTAAAAATGATGTCTCCTGGTTTTGCTTTAGGCTCTTTAACTTTTAACCATACAATTTTCCCCAAATAACAGTCTTTACTTTTAAAAATCTCGACTCTTCTAGTTCCATCAGGATTTTCCCATTGTCCGATGATAGCATCTAAATTACCAGAACCGAAACCTAAGAACAAAAATGCAATAAAAATGATAATTACTCTCATTACTACTGGATTTAAAAACTGAAAAACACCTTGCTTTTTAAACAAGGTGTTTACTAACTAAACTTATTTACTTCGATTCGCTATAAAACGCTCTTTCATTTCTTTTCTGTTATCCGTCTTTTTGTCTTTGAACTTCTTATATTCTTCTTCGGTTAAGACTTCTTTCAACTTGGCATCTCGTTCTTCATCAGCAGTTTTTAATTCCTTAACTTTAGTCAGTTTACTAGAGCTTCCTGCTTTTATTTCTTCTGTCTTTTTTACAAAATCTAAGTTGACGCTCTGAACTTTTTCTTTAGTTTCATCGCTAAACCCAATTTGTTCCTTCATTCTTTCTGTTAACTCAGTAGCCTTTTCTTCTGTTGTTTTTTCTTGTGCAAAAGTTCCAATGCTTACAAAGAACACCGAAAGTAACAATAGTACATTTTTCATTTTTTTATAATATTAAAATTAATTTTAATAAAGTTAAATGAAAGTTTAATTAATTCAAAATGTAAAATCATATTTTTTCAACTTTAATATTATTGATACATTTGCAACCTAAGTTTTAGTAAAATGAATTTTAAGAAATTAGCCCTTGCAGCATTGGCGTTAGGGACAACAGCATATATCGTTAATCACAATAAGAAAAATGTAAAATATAAACCTGCTCAAAATTTTGATTTAGGTGGATTTTTAGGGCGTTGGTACGAGATTGCACGTTTGGAAAATAAAGCACAAAAAGGACAAACAAATGTGACGCATCGTTTTAATTTGAACGAAGAAAATGGGCAATTGGAAGTGATTGTGCGCGGCTACAATGCGAAGAAAAAAGGGTGGGAAAAGATTGAAGGAATTGCAGCACAAGATATCGAAAATGTTGGGTTGTTCTCGACAACGTTTTTACCAATTTTAGCAAAAAAATTATATGTAATCGATTTTGATAAAGATTACAATAATGTATTAGTTGCAAGTGAAGATTATAAAAAGTTATGGATTCTATCGCGTAAGAAAGAGATTTCGGATAAGGTAAAAGACAGATTTTTTGATTCGGCAAAGAAAGTAGGATTTGATCCAAGTAAGTTAATTTGGCCTTCTCAAGTTCCGATTGCGAAATAAGATTATTTATTTTTAAGACATAAAAAAACCTCGAGAAATTCTCGAGGTTTTTTGTTCTATTATTTTTGGTTTTTCTTTTCCCAATCGATCGGGAAATTACAACTTTGGTATTCTTTTCCAATTTTAATGTAAGCATCACCAACTTGACGTTTTACCCAATCCATCAACAATGTACGTTCTTTATCTTGAACTGCAAATTTTTGAATTCTATAGTAATCATCTTGGTAATTGATTTTATGCTCTGGATAAAATTTATTGATTTTTAAGATTCTTAAAGCTTTTCTGTTATCAAAATCATCTTCGAAAACTTGAGAAATATCTCCTTCATTCAATGTTGCAATCGCTGTAAACATTGGTAGAGGTAAAGCCATTTTCTCGAAACGATCGTCACCAGAATTTTGGTTCATGATATTTCCTGAGTTAAATTTTGTGTATTTATCATCAGAAAATCTTAATGCAGCATCTTTAAATGTCATTTTTCCGTCGTTAATTAAAACTCGAATCGAATCTAATTTATTATAAGCCTTTTTTATTTCTTCTTCCGTTGGTTTCAACGTAATCAAGATATGACGCAAATCTAATTCTTGTCCACGACGTTTTTCTAACTTAATAATATGATATCCAAAATCAGTTTTGAATGGATCAGAAATTTCACCTTCTTGTAAGTTAAACGCAACCGCATCAAACTCTTTTACCATTTTACCACGAGAAACTTTTTTGTATTCACCTCCGTTACTTGCGGAACCTGGATCTTCTGAATATAAAATTGCTTTCGTTGCAAAAGAGGCACCTTCTTCAATTTCTTTTTTGATTTCTTTTAATTGATCGATAATCTTTTGTTGATTTTCTTGTGAAACTTCAGGATAAGTTACAATATGGCTAATCGAAACTTCGTCTTTCACGTCTGGTAATTCACCTTGGTGTTTTTCGAAAAACATACGAACTTCTTCTGGTGTTGCATCAGCACCTTTTACAACCATTTCTCTTTTGTTACGCGCATAAATATTATCTTCAACGATATATTTAGTCTCGTTTTTCATTTCCGCCATTGTACGGAATCCGAAATAGTCTAAAATTTGTTTTTCTCCTCCAGCTTGAGCAATCCAACCTTCGATTTGATTGTTTAATTGACGAGTTACCTCATCTTGTGTCACTTTGATTAAAGTATCTTGTTTTGCACGATCAACCAACATTTTGTCTAACATAATGTCGTTTAGGAAATCGCATTTGTCTTCGACTTGCATCCCTTGTTGTTTTGACATTAAATAATCTCGATCTACATCAGACTCTAAAACAATCTGATCTCCGACAACAGCAGCTATACCATCTACTTTAGCAAGACGTTTTGGTGTTGGTTTTGCTGTTTGTGCAAAAGTATTTACCGTAAATAATGCTGCAATTAGCAACATCATACTCGATTTAAATTTCATATACTTTAATTTCATTTTAATATTCTAAGCTCGATAAAAAAACTTACCGATGAGCAAATTTAACTTTTTTTGTTAAAGTCCAACATATTTTAATTTCCTTTAACAAAAGAATTGATTTTTTAGTTTATTGTTAAGATTAAACTAAGCCAAATGTACGCAAAGAAACATTCCAAGCAGATTCGAAATCAAAAAGATTCAAACCATGTTTTTCTTTGTGCTCATTTGCGAAACTAATTAACTTTTCGGTTGGCATATTTCCGACCATATCACTTTTTGACATTGGACATCCGCCCAAACCTTTTATAGCGCCATCAAAACGACGACAACCATTATCATAAGCGGCTTGTACTTTGGAATGCCATTCGGTATAAACGGTATGAAAATGTGCGCCAAATTCAATTTCTGGATAATGAGGAATCAAATTTTGGAACAAATCAACAATTGTTTTTTCGTCTGCAACACCAATTGTATCTGATAGATTGATTGAAGAAATTCCGATATCCGCCATTTTTTTAGACCATTCTTTTACGATTTCTTCATTCCAAGTTTCTCCATAAGGGTTTCCAAACGCCATCGATAAATAAATTAACATATGTTTACCATTATCATTTGCAATTTGGTTGATTTCTTTCACCATTTCAAATGCTTCTTCACGACTTTTATTCGTGTTGAATTGCTGAAAATTCTCTGAAATAGAAAAAGGAAATCCAATAATATCAACTTTTTCGTGTTCAGCAGCTTTTATTGCGCCACTTTTATTGGCAACAACAACAGACAATTTCGATTTTGAATTGGTTTTATCAATATTATCTAAAACTTCTTTTGTGTCCGCCATCTGTGGAATCGCTTTTGGCGAAACAAAACTTCCACAATCTATCGCTTCAAAACCAACAGTCAATAAACGATTTAAGTAATCGATTTTCTTATCAGTCGGAATAAAATCTTTGCGTCCTTGCATTGCATCACGAGGACATTCAATAATTTTAAAAGTTAGCTCACTCATTTTTTTGGTTTATTTGCGCCTTAAAGGTAGATAATTTAGTAATTTTGACAAAAATTAAAACGCAATGCAAACAGAATGGAGAGAAAAGTTGGTAACACGCTTTTTGAAATATGTTAAAACTTACACTGAAAGTGAAGCTTTTTTAGATAAATTTCCAAGTACAGACCGTCAATGGGATTTAGCAAATTATTTGGTTGAAGAGTTAAAACAAATCGGTTTAGAAGATGTTTCAATAGATGAAAACGGGTATGTTTTTGGATATGTTCCTTCTACAGTTGATCACGAAGTGCCTACTATTGGTTTTGTTTCTCATATGGATACATCGCCAGATTTTTCTGGAGAAAATGTACAACCTCAAATTTGGGAAAATTACGATGGTGGAGATATCAAATTGAACGAATCAATGATTTTATCACCAAACGAGTTCCCTGAATTATCTCAATATAAAGGTCAAACTATCATTACAACTGATGGTACAACATTATTAGGTGCTGATGATAAAGCTGGTGTTGCTGAAATTGTAACAGCTGCAGAATATTTGATTGCTCATCCAGAAATTAAACATGGACGTATCGCTATTGGATTTACACCTGACGAAGAGGTTGGTCGTGGTGCAGATTTCTTTAATGTAGAGAAATTTGGTGCTGAATGGGGTTACACAATGGATGGTTCTGAAATTGGAGAATTAGAGTACGAAAACTTTAATGCTGCATCTGGAATTGTGACAATCAAAGGTAAATCTGTTCACCCAGGTTATGCAAAAGATAAGATGATTAATGCATCTAATATTGCAATGGAGTTTGCTGCACAATTACCAAACGACGAAGTTCCTGAATTAACTGATGGTCGCGAAGGATTCTTTCATTTAGCTAAAATTACAGGAAATGTATCTGAAGCAAAAATGGTTTACATTATCCGTGACCACGATATGGAGCAATATGAAGCGCGTAAAGCTTTATTTTTACAAATTGCTGCTGATATTCAAGAGCGTTTTGATCATGAAGTAATTACAGCAGAAGTTTCTGATCAATATTTTAATATGATTGAGAAAGTAAAAGAGAAATTCCAATCTGTTGAAATTGCTGAACAAGCTTTGAAAGATTGTGGAGTTACGCCAAACATCAAACCAATTCGTGGAGGTACAGATGGTGCTCGTTTATCTTTTATGGGATTACCTTGTCCTAATATCTTTGCTGGAGGTCATAATTTCCACGGACCTTACGAATATGTTCCGGTAGAATCTATGGAAAAAGCAACAGAAATTATTGTACGTATTGCAGAATTAACAGCTGAAGGAGCGAAATAATTCTTACAATATATCTTAAAAATAACTTAAGTTTTCTTTTTTGGTTTAAATTTTGCATAATTTCAAATCAAATTAGAAAACTTTTTTTATGAAAAATATCGTATTATCAGCAGCCGCTATATTTTGTTCAACTTTTGCATTTGCGCAAGAAGAGATAAATGTTGGAGATTTTAATATCTTAAAAGTTTATGATAAAATTCCAGTTGAATTAATTTCATCAAACGAAAACCTAGTGAAAGTAGATGGAGTTAATGCGAGCGATGTTCAAGTTGAAAATAACAAAGGTGAACTGAAATTGAAAATGACAGGAACCAAATTGATGCAAGGAGGAGAAGCAACGGTTAAGGTTTATTACAAATCATTATACGAAATTCAGGCAAGTCAAGGTTCTCGCATTTATTCTGATGATGTTGTAAAATCACAAGCATTGTATTTGACATCTAACGAAGGTTCATCTATCAAATTACCAATCGAAACATCAAAATTAGAAGTCAAAATAAATTCTGGTGCTGAAGTAATTTTAACTGGTGATACTGAATTTCAGACTGTAATTGCAAATTCTGGAGGGAAATATTATTCGAAAACATTAAATTCTGATACAGCAAGTTTAACAACAAATGCAGGAGGAGTAATAGAAGCGAGAGCGGAGAAATCTGTAGATGCAAAAACTAGAGCAGGAGGAGTGATTGATATTTATGGTAATCCAACGCAACGTAATCAGAAAAAATTAGCTGGTGGAAAAATTAATTTTAAATGATTTAGAACTTTAACAATAATATAAAAGCAACGATTAATTCGTTGCTTTTTTTGTCTGATATAACAAATAAATCAATTCGACATATTTGCTATAACTTATCGTTCCTTCTTGGTTATTTGCCTTCAAAAACTGATTATTTAACTCAGAAAAAGTATCGCTCGTAACACCTTCATATTTCAAATAATGTTTTAATTCGGCTTTTCTGTCTTGCTTTATTTTAGAATGCATATTATCCAATTCCATTTTCACAAAATACGGATCAGATTTGTAAATAGAGCCTAAAAGTGTGTAAATACTTTTGTAATAAACTGAATAATTAATTTCAGGATTTCTAGATTTTGTACCTAAATAATAAGCTAAAAAATTAGCTTCACTTTCTGATGCAAATCCCATTTGGTGTCCATATTCGTGGAAAAGTGTTGCAGGTTGTTTCAAATTTGTATTGTATCTGTTCAGATTTGCTTCTGCCGTAAAAGGGTTATAGTATCCCAAAATACCCATATAATTTTGCATTTCCGAAATCCAAGATAATTTGTATTGTGTATCTTTTAATAATCGATAATTTTTTAACCATTTTACATTATTTACTTGGTGTTGTAAAGCAAAAAATTCTTGATTATAATCTTTTAAATTAGATTTGAATTTTATCGTTGTTGTTGAATCATTGTGTTCGATTAAATTTCTTGCTGATATTGCTTTATCAAGTTCGTAGCAATAGATTTCTTTCAGAATTTTAGGTTGAATAACGATTTTTTCTTTGTCAATAGTTAACGTTTGTTTTTTGTACATCACGCTCCAAGCAAACGTGTAAATAAAATAGATACAGTTTACAAAAATCATAATGCAATAAATTGAATGCGAAACTTTTTCTTTCGATTTGAAAAAACTTCGAATCAATTTAAAAATCAATACAAAACCGATTATTCCAATGATTAAATAAAACAATTCTCCAACAGGAAAATGAACTGAATTCGTGATTTTTGCAATAAATCCTGAAATTGGAAATGTAAGATGATTCACGATGAAATCATCAACGCTTTCGATTGAAAATAGTATCGAAAATAAAATAATTTGAAATAGAAAAATAAGAATACTTCGATAAGTTTTATTCAACTTCTTTAGCATATTGATTGGCGATATAACTGATATAAATTAACTGAAAAGTGTGGTAAAGCATAATCGGAATCAAATAAATACCGATATCTCCCGTAAAAATAACTGCTGCAATTACCGAGCCATGAACCAATGATTTTTTAGTCGAACAAAATTGAATGGTGATGTCATCTTCTCGATTAAAATTCATTTTCTTCGCAACCCATTTTGAAAGATTAAAAAAGAAAAAGAATAACGCAACTACAATTATGAAAACTGCCAACAACGGAAGAACGCCTAATTTTGAGAATAATCCATCCAAAAAAGTATGACTAAAACTGTTGTAAACAATAAGTACAATGGTTAGTTTATCTAAATTACCGAATTGCTTTTTATATTTATTGTAAAAGAACCCTAAATAAGGTTGAAGAAGAGCTCCGATAAAAACAGGTAAAATAATTTTAAGAACTAAATCCAAAAAAGTTCCTAATAAATCAAATTCACCATTACTTTTTGATAAAAACAAACTCATCCAAAGCGGTGTAACAACAATACCTATTAGTCCAGAAATACTTGCGTTAAAGATAGCACTTGGTATATTTCCTTTCGCAATAGAAACCATTACAACTGACGAAGAAACTGTACTTGGTAACGCGGCTAAATAAAATATTGCGACATACAGAGTAAAATAAATTGGGTAATTTTTTATGAAAGGATAGAAACACAAGACTAATAATGGAAAAAATATAAATGTGATGGATTGAATCAAGACATGCATTTTCCAATTTGCTAAATCTTTAAAAACTTCTTTCCAATTAAGTTTTAATCCATAAAAAAAGAATACTAAGATAACTCCAATATCAATTATTGTATTCAGATTGAAATCCTTGTAAGACCACAAACTAATATCTGGGAAAAAATATGCGACAACAATGGCAACGAATAAAAACAGAATAAAAGGGTCGGGTAATTTATTTAGAATTTTCAAAATCAATAAAATTTAAACAAAAATAATAAATAAGATGATAAACATTTACTAAATAA